>NZ_OY762276.1:457500-587500 GCF_963665445.1 uncultured Desulfobulbus sp.
AGACCTATCGTTTTCCGCGGCGGGCAGATCGCCGTTCCTACACAATTGACACCACGGAAATGGCTGGTGCTGTTTCCGCGTTTGGCTCTTTGACAATCAAGATGGTTCGCCAAACTCCTGATGAAGGGATATGGGATTACCTGATTGACCGTTATCATTATCTGGGCTCGCCTTGGATTGTCGGCTCATCGCTGAAATATCTTGCCTACCTGGACGATCGGCTGGTGGCCTGTCTCGGTTGGGGCTCCGCCGCCTGGAAAGTGGCATCCCGCGATCAACTGATCGGCTGGAACCGTGAACAGCGGGAACGCAACCTGGCCAAAGTGGTCAACAATGTCCGCTTCCTCATCCTGCCTTGGGTTAACGTTCGCCATCTGGCCTCCAAGCTCCTGGCCCTGAACATCCGCCAGTTGGAGCGCGACTGGTTTGCCTTCTACCGAGAGCCAATCTGCCTGCTGGAAACCTTCGTGGAGACTGGTCGTTTCCGGGGGACCTGTTATCGGGCAGCCAACTGGACCAAGGTTGGCGAGACCACTGGTCGCGGTAAATATGACCGCTACAATCAACGGTCCGAGCCGATGAAGGCTGTCTTCCTTTACCCGTTGCACAAAAAATTCAGGGAGCAACTGCGTGGCTGATACGGAATATACGCCCCTGGATTTTCAGATCAGCGATGCCGAGTTGGAACAGTTGCCCGCTTCGGTTCTCCGCCCAATCATCCGCAACCTGCTGGATCATAACGTCCTGCAGGATCAGCGAATAAGGGAACTTACGGCTGAAGTCAGCCAACTCAAGGCCAGGATCGACCAGAATTCATCCAATTCCAACAAGCCGCCCTCATCCGATTCACCGTACCAGGAAAATACCCCCAAACCCGGCAAAAGGAAATCCGGTGGGCGCAAGGGCCACAAAGGTCACCGTCAGCAGCTCATACCACCGACAACAACAGAAATCGTGCACCCCGGTCCGTGCACCTGCGGTTGCCGGACGTTTACCGAGCTCCGGCCTTACCACACCCATCAGCACATTGAGCTACCCGAAATTGCGATGACAGTCATCCATTTCATCCTCTACCGAGGCAAGTGCGCCAACTGTGGGAAAACCGGCAAAGGACATACACCAAAAAGATTTCAAACCGGCTTTGGCCCCCGACTCTGTGCGCTGGTGGCCGAGATCGGCGGTATTGAAGGAAACAGTCGGCAAGCCATCCAGGCTTTTTGCTCCTCAGTGCTGGGCATCAGTATCAGTCTTGGTGCCATCCAGAATATTATTGATCGGGCCTCCAAGGCTATCCATCCTCATTATGAGGCGATCGGCGAGAAGGCTCATGCCGTTGCGGTTAACCATGTTGACGAAACCCCATGGAAAAACAACGGCAAACTCAACTGGCTCTGGGTGATGGCCAGCACGGTGGTTGCCTATTTCATGGTCCACACCAATCGATCCAAGGACGCCTTTGAATCCTTGGTCGGAGGTTGGGAAGGCATCCTGGTCAGTGACGGCTATCGGCTGTATCAAAACTGGGTGCATGCCCGGCAAACCTGCCTGGCCCACCTGATCCGCCGGGCAAAGGGACTTGCCGAGCGAAAAGATCCTGAACTTGCTCGATGTGGAGCCTGGGCCAGAGATGAATTGCGCCGCCTATGCAGGATGGCCAAGGATCCGCCAACAAAAGCGGAGTGGTACGCATTTTATGCCCGGCTCAACCGGCTGATCGCGCTGTATATCGACTCCGACAGTGAAGCGGGGAAGCTTGTCCGCCATATCGATACGGAAATGGGCTCACTCTTCACCTTCCTGCTCGAGGATGGCGTTGATCCGACCAACAACTTCGGAGAGCGCATGCTGCGCTATGCCGTACTCTGGCGAAAACGCAGTCAAGGGACCAGCAGTGATAAAGGTAACCGCTGGGTGGAACGCATTGTTTCGCTCAGGCAAACCTGCCGTCTGCAGGGTAAATCATCCTTCCACGTTCTCGTGGACGCGATGGATGCTTTTTTCAAAGATCAACAGCCGGACCTGGAATGGATTAGGTTGGCGACTTGAGGTGCCCCCCTGATCGGTTACGCTGTTTATCTACGTTAAAAGAATAGATTTATATGAAAAAGTCAGCCCCCAAGACATTCTTTTTTTTTGGTGTCTAAATTTAGACGGCTTGTTGAGCCTGGGGGTATTATCGAGAAACTACATAATTACTTGTTAGCCTATAGAAAATTTTGTACATAATAGAATTTATCACTATAATTATACAGAAAGGATATGAATAAATTATGAAAGCCTCTTCCCCCGATTCTTTTTTAATAGGATATCCTCGTTCTGGAACGAATTTTTTACAATCTGTGGTAGAAGCATCTAGCAATCGTCAAGCACGATCTCTTTATCAAAGTAAATTATCTTTAAATCCAGCCCCAATTTCTTTGAAATCGCATGCTTTTAGTCTTAAGACCCTTCTACATGAAATTCATGTATTGACAAAGCAAGATATTTCTCCTGAAAAAATAATAATTATCTTTCGAGATCCTCGAGATGTAATTATATCTTATTTTGAATTTACAGAAACAATACTAAAATTATCTCTCAAGCAAGATTCGTTTCTTCAAAAAATGTTTTTCGATCCCTTCAATATAACAGCACGAAATGCACAAACTGAAGATTATTTGGATACACTTACGGTTGAAGAAGCCTATAAATTACACGCCAAAAACTGGTTTGAATTTGAAGACGATAAAATTAATTCATTGGTAGTACATTTTGAAAAATTAAAAGTCAAACCGACCAAAGAGTTCAGGAAGATTCTTGATTTTTTAGATATTACTGGCCCAATTGCCGAAGATAAATTTGACTTAAAAGTCTCTCAGTATTCAGAAAATGATCGCCCACGCGGAATTGCCAGAGGCTGGAAGCAAAATATTCATCGATACCGGGTATTAATTAACCAAGTCGAGAAACAATTGAGTCAAGAAATTGATATGCTAGGCTACAATGATTGATCTCCGATGTGGTTTCACAAATACAACTAAAAACGCTGGAGAGGGACCGGGCAACCTGCGCGGCGTTTGGGAAAGTATGTGGTTCAGGAACATTTACCTTTTATCTGAACTTTTGGGGTTTAAAAGCCCGGCCCCTCAGCTCCCCGGTGAGTCATCTTGGACAGGAGGTGAGAGGTGTTATCGTATCATCCCACACAACAACAAGTTTCAATGTTGGAACCTCCTCAGCATTCAACAATCAGGAGACTGCAGAACCAATAACCACTCCCCTGTAATATAAGTAGAGTATATGAAACAAATAATTGGACAACAGATGGTCAGTATATGGGTTCTTGCGGGGCTGGTTCTGGCTGCGTTGCCATGTCCGAGTGTCGCGGCCGAAAAGATTGTGCTGGTCAGTTCAAAAGACACCAAAACATCATTTTATGGCAGATGGCTCGATTTGATCTATGCCGAAGTCTTTCGACGGCTCGGCTATGAATTTCAATATGACGGCTACCCCGGCGGACGCGCCCCAATCATGGCGGAAAATGGAGAAGTAGATGGAGAAATCCACCGCGGGGTTGAATATGAGAAGGTAACGAAAAACCTTCTTAGGGTGCCAGAGCCGAGTATTTCCGCTTCCTATATGGCCTATACGGTTTCATCGGGAATTGTCTTGAATGGCTGGGAGAGCCTCAAAAATACCTCCTATACCGTTGAATATCGCCGGGGCGCGAAAGTCCCTGAGGCCGCCCTCCCATCAGTTGTCAACGCTGAAAAATTATCCGACATCACAACGGCCGAACAGGGCTTCAAGAAACTTATTACGGGACGCATCGATATTTATATCGAACAAGAAGCCGTTGCTTTAGAGACGCTCCAAAAATTAGATCCAACTGAATTTAACATAAAATCAGTCTACATAGCAGGTATCATGTATTCGGGAGAGAGTTATGTCTATTTGCACAAAAAACATACAAATTTACTCCCGAAAATTGCTGACACCCTGAAGGTCATGAAGCGAGAAGGTGTGATCGAACGCTATAAAGAAGTCGCCCTGAAAGCGCAATAACGATGAGACAGGTTGAGAACATTATGTAAACATTTGGGGACAGACCACAGTTTATGTTTAACGGTATCCCGTAGGTATCTCAGTATCCCCGGAAAGCTCCTCATCGCAAGGTGGGCGGCGGGTTCAACTTCTGGTGCTCTAATTACGAGGAGAAATGACATTCCTGTTCAGTTGACGCTATAACGTCAAAGCGTTATTGTATTGAAATAACTACAGGAGGAATTTGTTATGGAACCTGCACTGAAACGCGCAACTATTTATCTCGATCCACAGTTACATAAAGCTCTCAAGCTCAAGTCCATCGAAACCTCGAAATCTATTTCAGCCCTGGTCAATCAGGCTGTAAAGGATGCCCTCGCAGAGGATGCAGCCGATATTGCTGCCTT
The DNA here is from genome assembly GCF_963665445.1 of uncultured Desulfobulbus sp. Taxonomy (GTDB): domain Bacteria; phylum Desulfobacterota; class Desulfobulbia; order Desulfobulbales; family Desulfobulbaceae; genus Desulfobulbus. The sequence continues at coordinate 461,931 of NZ_OY762276.1, forward strand.
TGAGGAACGGGAAAAGGAATCTGTGGTCAGTTTTGCCGAGATGGTTACGAGGTTAAAAAACGATGGCAGGATATGAGGTCCTGTTCAAGGAATCGGTCTACAAAGATCTTCGGCGCATTCCGAAAACCGATTTAAAGCGAATCCTGGCAAGAATTGAACAGCTTGGACTTGATCCCAGGCCGCCAGGAAGCCAAAAGCTTACTGGGGCTGAATTATACCGAGTTCGCCAGGGAAACTACCGGATCGTTTATACGATTGAAGATGATAAATTGATTGTTTGCGTGGTCAAAGTGGGCCATCGAAAGGAAGTTTATAGACAGGAGTGATCTGAAAGAATTATTCGGTGCGCCAGGATAAGCCCGGCGCTTTCAGCGGGTGAGATTCCCGCCCCGGAAAGGGGAATGAGCCGCCCCACCGGGAATCGAGTCTTGGGCTCATGAAGGTAACGACATGAGTTAAGCGTAGACAGAGCGATGTCTGGGCCGTAACGCAAGTGAAGCGATTGAGCCTCGTTACACATCCGGAGGCAGACAGGGGCGAAAACCTGGAAGGCAATAGTAGGCGACCGCCACGGGCGATGGTCGCTGGAGACTCCGGCGGGGTCTGAGAGTACGGCACGGACAGAAACGGAAGCGTCATGGAACCTGGGAGATCCATCGTCGTCTTGGTGTGGCTGTATGTGACTGAGTATGCCGACCGAATGGACCATCCTGAGGAAGGCAAATGCAACGGTGGAAGTCGGACTCGCTGGTAGTACTCGGAGCGCGGGAAAGCCGCGTACATGGGGAAGCGGCGGGGCAGGTTGAGTAGCTGGTCTGGGGAAACATTCCCTGCACTCAGAGGTAGGATACGGATGTCACCGCAACTGGATCAGATCGTTGATAAAGCAAAGTCAAATCCAAAGCTGCAATTCACCTCGTTGGCCCATTTGCTCACACCGGAGTTTCTGAAGGAAACCTGGCGGCAGATAAATCGACGTGGTGCGAGTGGCGTGGATGGTGAGACGACGAAGGAGTTTGAGCAGGACTTGGATGAACGGGTCCGGGGGTTGTGTGAACGCTTGAAGCAAGGAATCTATAGGGCTCCACCGGTCCGCCGTGTGGAGATTCCGAAAGGTCCGGGCAAGGCAGGTACGAGACCGTTGGGTATTCCGACGGTCGAAGACCGCCTGCTGCAGAGGGCTGTAGCACGGATACTGGAATCGGTGTTCGAGACGAATTTCCTGGAATTCTCGTATGGATTCCGGCCTGGACGAAATCCTCACGGCGCCCTCAAAGCATTACGTGCGGTGATCGTGACGAAGAAGGTAGGATACTTGTTCGAGGCCGACATCCGTGGATATTTTAACCATATCCAGCATGACTGGCTGCTGAAGATGGTAGCTCATCGAATTGCAGACCCCGTGATATTGCGGCTGATTGGTAAATGGCTGAACGCGGGTTTCATGTCGGGTGGAGTAGTATCGCGGACCGAAGAAGGGTCGCCACAGGGTGGGCCGATCAGCCCAATCCTGGCAAATATCTACCTGCACTACGTGCTTGATCTTTGGTTTGCAAAGAAGGTCAAGCCCTGGTGCACCGGAGAGGTATACCTGACGCGGTTTGCTGACGACTTCGTGGTAAATTTCCAATACAGGTGTGATGCGGAAGGATTCGCAAGAGTCTTGCCCAAACGATTCGGGAAATTCGGGCTGGAATTGGCAGAGGAAAAGACACGGTTGATGCGTTTTGGGCGCTTCGCGCGGGCTGACATGGAGAGAACCGGCAACAAACCGGAAACGCCTGCGACGGCGCAGTCAGAGGCATCGAATGTATTGGAGCTACCTCAAGAGTTGCTCCTGGTTTGAACTGCCCTACGCGGTGTCAATATTACATCCGTCGATTTGACGAACGGTCAACGAGTGTAGCCTGGGGAGCCCGTTGCGGGAATTCCGCACGGCGGGTTCTGCGAGGGGGGGGCAAGAGGGTAACTTCAAGGCCCATCTCTACCCACCACAATATCGATCATGATCTCATGATGAAAGCAGTGCGCAGGCATACGGATCAGAAGTGGATCCTTCTGTATGTGGAGAGGTGGCTGAAGGCCCCGATACTCATGACAGATGAGACACTTTTGTATCCGAAGAAAGGGACTCCGCAAGGAGGCGTGGTCAGCCCGTTGCTGGCTAACCTCTTTCTGCATTACGCATTCGACAAATGGATGGAACGTGAAAACCCCTCAATTCCGTTTGAAAGATATGCCGATGATGCAGTGTGCCACTGTCAAAGCCAAACCCAGGCGGAGAGGCTGAAAGAAAAGCTGAGTGCACGTATGTGGGATGTCGGACTGGAGTTACATCCTGAGAAGACGAAGATTGTTTATTGTAAAGACGATGATCGTAGGAAGGGATATCCCTGTACGAAATTTGATTTCCTTGGGTATACATTTCAACCCAGGCGGTCAAAGAATAAGTGGGGAAAGTATTTTATCAACTTCTCCCCTGCGATCAGCGATAAGACCGCCAAAGCAATTCGCCAGACCTCACGGCAATGGCACTGGCCAGAGCGTAGTGACAAGAGTCTGGAAGATATGGCCAGGATGTTCAATCCGATCGTTCTGGGGTGGATAACCTACTATGGTCGTAACTATAAATCTGCAATGTACCCAACTCTGAAATGCCTGGATCGCCGATTGGTGATGTGGGCAACAAGGAAATATAAACGTTTGCGTGGACATCGGAGGAGGGCGCAACACTGGCTGGATCGTATTACGCAAAAAACAGCCATATTTATTTGCCCACTGGCGAATGCTCCACGCGCATGCAGCGGCTGGATGATAGGAGCCGGATGAGCGGAGACGTTCACGTCCGGTTCTGTGAGAGCCTGAGGGGGTGGTTCCCTTGGGCTACTCGACTCGTAGTCTGCTTCCAGTACAAAGTGGATGCAGAGCGATTTCGGGAAGAACTGGTGGAGCGGCTGGGTAAATTCAGCCTCGAAGTGGAGCCGACCAAAACCAAGGTGATCGAGTTTGGGAGATTTGCCGTTCGCAATGCGAAGCAAAAAGGGAGGAGGGCAGAGACGTTTGATTTTCTAGGCCTCACTCACTATTGCGGAACAAGAAGATACGGCAATGGGTTTCGGATGAAACGAGTTACGGCACGGAAAAAGTTCGTCGCCAAGGTGAAGGCCTTCAAGGAATGGCTCAGGAGTAACAGGACGTTACCGACCAAAGACATTTGGAAAACGACGATCTCCAAACTGAGAGGGCATTACAACTACTACGGTGTGACCGACAATTATCGTGGAATTTTACGATTTGGGCAATCTGTCTGCAGGTTGCTCTTCAGGTGGTTTAACCGTAGAGGCCGACGACGCTGTCTCAACTGGGAAAAGTTCAATGAGTTTCTAAAAAGATTCCCGCTCCCGAAACCCAGAATCCTGGTCAGAATGATCGGAGTACCTGCAAATACCATATGAGGAGCCGTGTGCGTAAATAGCGCAAGCACGGTTCTGGGAGGGGCCGGAATCAACATTGAAGATACAGTCAAACGGGGGAGAACACGTAGTAGCTGCGAGCAGCGAGGCGTCAAGTAAGGGCTCGCCACAGATGCTTCGTCTTTATTGGAGAAACCGGTCTACTCGAGCTCTTCACCGTATAGAAAAACTACAAAAAAACTAATTTTGATGACCTCGTAAAAAGTCAAACCGCCCAATTCGCTCGAAAAGAAGCGACTGGTTGAAAGTTTGTGCCTTCGTGAGTTCTTGTTGAGAAGTCTTCCCGAAAAAGTTCTTTGAAATATGCTTGGAAAGCCAAAGAGAAAAAAAATAGGCTGTAAAAGGACGTCATTGGGCTGGTTTTCACGCCCCAGTGCCTGCTGGCCCGCAATATGTTCAAGCCGATGGCCTTCATGAAGGCGGCAAACCGCACTGCTTTCATGCCACGAACCCGGAGATGTTTGACACCGGTGCGCCGGTCGAATTCCGACATGGTCGCCTCAACGCCGGCCCGGTACCGGTACTTCTCCCTGAACTCCGGGCTTTCTTCTTCCTGTCGCCGTCGGGCCAGGCGGATATCCTTGTCGGTGTAGCGGTAGTAATAGCCCTTTTTTCCGATGGAGACGGGGCACCGGTCAAACGAGGAGCAGTTCTGACAAACAGCGATGGGGAAGAGTGCGCTGTAGCCGGATTTTGATTTCTTCACCGTGTCGGGTGCCGTGACCTGGGGGCAGGTGAGAACCTTGCCCTGGTCATCAAGGGTGAATTCGGTCAGGTTGAACTTCTTCTGATTGCCCGGCATGACCGGGGAGATGACTGCCACCTGATGCTCCTGCAGGGCCGTTTCACAATTGCTGTCGCTGCCGTAGAGGGAATCGGCCAGCATTTGCTGCGGCAGCATCGCCTTCTGCTCCAGTTGGGCCAAGGCGGGCAGGAGGGCATTGGCATCATGCTGATCCGCGGATTCCACCGCCACCTGCGTGATCAGGGATGGTCCACGCTCATCGGTGGTGGTGTAGTTTTCCACCAACTGCACCTGATACCCTTGGCCTTTATGACTGCTGTAGCCGGCATCCGCATCGGAGGGGTTTTGCAGTGAATCGGAGGGCACCTCCTTGTTCGGCCGGGCCACGGCTTTCTTGCCAGAATCGGCGGTGGTGTCTTCCTCGATGACACACTGTTCGGCGAACAACCGGCTCAGCAGTTTGAAGCTCTGCATGGTGCTGACCTCGTCCACGGCGGCAAAACGCTCGGTCAAGAGCAGCACATCCGCAGCCAACTGATCAAGGGTGCGGGTGGACTCGGTGGGTTTGACCATGGCGAACAAAGACGCCTGCGATTTGCTCAGATACCGTTGGGTCAACTCCGTGTCGAGTTGATCAAAGTGTTCCCGGTGGTGTCGCTTCAGGTTGACGAGGAACTTCTTGATCGTTTTGGTGAACAACCCGATACGACCCAGATTGCGCATGTTGGATTTGACATGCACCGAGTCCATGCGCTGCTTATTCATATCGGCCTTGAGCAACTTGGCCAGGATGCCCAGGGAGGCATCAAATATCTCGGCATAGCTCGCATCCGAGGCCAGGTGATCGCGCATGGTCCAGAGCGTTTTGTGGCTGAGGTATACAGCCGCGTCGGAGCACGAGGTGATGTTGAGGGCATAGTGCCACTGGATATTGAAACAGAACTGCTCAACCGCCTCCTGATCAGTACAATCATGCATTTGCTGGAGGATCATCACCCCCATCATGGCATACAGTTCCTTGGTGGGTCGGCCATTGTAGTCATGATAATGGTGGCGCAGGGACTCCACCGGGAGTTCAGGCAGGATATGCTTCTGAAAAAGACCTGCCCATGAGTTATCCAGGAGGGCGCGTCGTTTGGGTCCCAAATGGGCCCATGGGTCGAGGATGTTGAGCTGTTTGTGGTTTTTCACGTGAAACATTATCTCGTCTCGCATTTAATTGATATTACGCAAATATATTAACAGAATGCGAGAAAAATGACAATGGTAATCCAGACGTTAATCCTGGAAAATTAACCAGTTAAATAGAAATACTTTTTACGACGCCATCAATTTTAAGCAGTTGTATCATACCTAACACATTAAGGAGGTTAACAATGAAATCATGGACAATTCTTTCCAGATATTTCCCCCTGAATGTTTTTGTCTTTCTCCTTCTGTTTAGTATCGGAACAAACACTATCATGGCGACAGAACCGCAGATAGCCATCAAGAAATATGATCCAGTTGCTTATTTTACTGAGAACAAGGCTATGCAGGGAACGGATGAATATTCTTACATCTACCATAACATGGCTTGGTATTTTTCAAGCCAGAATAACCGTGATCTCTTTGTTGCAGATCCTCAGGCGTACGCTCCCCAGTATGACGGTTATTGCGCCTGGGCAATGACCGAGTCCAGGCTCGCACAGACTGACCCGAAGGTTTGGAAGATCGTCGATGGTAAATTGTATCTGAACTGTAGCAAAGCTGCTTATGAGAAATGGGCCAGGGATATTCCTGCCCACATCAAAATGGCGGATCGTATATGGGCAGAGACGTTTTCCGGGGAATAGTAACCGTTCGAGGATATGCCCTATTTTTAAAGATTCCAGAATGTATCCCGGTATACCGGGAAAGCCTTGAGCGGCATGAGGAGTATAAGGCTTAACTCCCGGTTTCGGTGTATTGGAAATAGTATGCCCCCCAATTAAAGGGGCGGCTACAGGATATGCAGCTTCTGGATATCTTCAAAAATTACATAATATCCAGTTAGGTGATGCCCAAAATCAGTGCTTCGAGAACGGATTAGCTGGAAACGCTGAATGATAACTGGAAACCGGCCAACAACTTTTTATTGGCTTTGCAAATTCAACCTAGGTTGTGCCACTCAGGCAACAACCATGGCGTGTTCTGTTTGTTTTGCCTCAGTTGGAAATGGAGAATCGCTCCTGGTAAGTTAGAGAGTTAATAGTTTCCACGGCAGCCTGAGCGGGATGCGGTGTGGATTGGCTTTTTTTCTCTTGGCGTTTTTGTTTTCTAATCTCTCTGGCGGCCTCGAGTTTCTTGTCACGTTCTTTGAAAATTTGTTCGGCTCGGCCTTCCAATTTATCCTTGGGGGCAATATAGCCTATGGAGCTATGGAGCCGTTCTTCGTTATAGTAACGAATATATTCTGCTATCTGTTCTCGTGATTCTTCGACCGACAGTGCGACTTTGGGGCGAATACATTCAGACTTGATCGTTTTGTGATAACGCTCCATTTTGCCATTACCCTCTGGATGAAATGGCGATGTCCGAACGTGGCTCATACCTGTCAATCGAATGAATTCCTTGAAATCCTTGGCAATGAATTGAGGACCATTGTCTGAAATTATCCTGGGCGTTGCTTCTGGAAATTTCTCCCGGGCTCGTTGCAAAATGGTTTCGACGTCTTTCTCGGTCATCGTTTCGCGCAGCTCACTGTGAACAAGGTAGCGGCTGCAACCGTCAAGAAGGCTGCACAAATAGTAAAATGTGCCACATAGGTTGACGTAAGAAACGTCAATGTGCCAGTGCTCGTGAGGCTTCAGGGGCTGTACAAAACCAGTTCCCTTTTTACTGGCTTTACCGTTCCAGCGTCTGAGCAACCCGGCAGCACTTAACACACGGTAAACGCTGCTGGGGCTAACAGCAACAATATCTCTATCAAGCATCATAAAGGTCTGACGTCTATAGCCTTCCAGGGGGTGTTTCAGATAAAAATTGATAATTGCTTGCTTCTCCCAGTCTTCGAGCCAGAAGTCGCGGGGTACCTGGCCGTTATGCTCGTTGGCTTTTCCATAGCGGCTTTGCCAGTTGTAATACTTACTGGGAGCAATCCCCAGCCAGGCAATAAAGTGCGTCACAGCGATAGCGGACTTCTTGGCCCAATGCTTGACAAAGTCGATCACGCTATCGCGGAGGTCGTGGGGAACCCAGGACGCTTTTAACGTTCCCCAAGATCTTTTTTTAATTGAACGTGTTCCTCCATCAGTTCAGAGAGGACCTCATTCTTGGTTCGCAGCTTGGCCTCAAGTAGCTCAATCCGTTTTTGGTCAGCAGTCTTTTGACGGCCATGAGCCTTCTCGAATGCGGCAGCACCGTTCTCAAAGAACTCTTTTTGCCAGCGGTAGAAAACCGTTGGTTGCAGGTCATATTCATCGCACAGGTCTGAGATCGGAACCTGGTCAACAAGGTGCCGTTTCAGAATGACGACCTTTTCCTGGCCTGTGTAGTTTTTTCGTTGTTTGCGCATGGTGAATTCCTCCGTCGTTGTAGACTAACTCATACGGGGAAATTCTCCAATTCTCGCTGAACCAAAACATGTTAGCCCAGAATACAGTATGTGAAAATTACAAAGAAGAAAAGCATCAAGCGAAAATGTCGCCCAATTCACAGCGGGTTATTTTTCCCGACAAAACGCTGCTTGTTGCATTGACAAGTCGCAGCTTCCAGCGCTGGACCTTAATACAGAGTATGAGCACCGAAAACATGGTTGAAAACGAAATGTCACCAATCTTCCTTGAACTGGGTAAAGCATTGTTCATCTGCCAGTCTCTCGAAGTTAATTTACGCTCTTTAAATGCTCAACTGAGGCATGATGAAGCCGATGGAGAAGAAGAGACATTTGGCTCATCATTGGATTTCTACTCAAATGAGACGTTGGGTCAGTCAATCAATAATCTTCGCAAGCGAATTGACCTCTCATCGGACTTGAGTGACTATCTTGAGTCCGGTCTTAAAATTCGCAACGAAATCGTGCATGACTCCATGGCCAAGAATATCCAGAGATTCGCGTGTCCCAAAGGCCGGCTGGAAGTGGAATCTGAACTCGCTTTCATGAAAAGGGAAGTCCAGAAGCGAGACGTGCTAGTGAATAAATTGCTGAATTCTCTCTTTGCCAAGAATGAGAGTGAGTTCCGGGGACGCCAGATGTAATTGATTGGGGCCATACCAAGATTTCTTAGCTGGTGCTATCCCGCATGTATCCCGATGTATCGGGAAGGTCTTGAATTGCAAGGAGGGCACCGGGTTTAACTTCTGATCTCCGGTTTATTGGAAAAGTCTTGACCGGTTAGGGAAAGACACTGCTTATTTAATCGCGATCACCCAGCCACTTTTTGTCTTTTGACTTTGTCTTTTTCACGAATCTAACTCGGATTATTGTTTTAAATTGTTGAAATTGTGCGAATAAGCTACGCGATTTGCGGTTAAAATTAGGCATATCGGAAAAAAATAATTTCAGACAATCGCAGTATGGTTAATTGGAAGAGAAAGAACCTTATGAAAAAGAATGTTTTTTTCAATCTAAATGGACTGATCTTTAGCATTCCAATGATAACAATTCTATGGTTAACATTTGTTGAACCAGATCTATTTAAAAATGAATTTAATAATTATATTCTTACTTTTTGGCTTATAATGATAATTGCAACATTACCATGGTCTATTGCTATATTTATTGCAGGTTTTTTTGCTGTTTTTTCAAAAGAATGGTGGGGTGAGCCTGTATTTTATATTTGTATTGTGAGTTCTATTGTATTTTCACACATAAACGGATCTGTTTTGTTTTATAGAAATAATAAGACAAAGAAAATTGATGCAACAAACAACGAAATTTGACATATTTAGACTAACTTTTTTTGAAAATTCCGGTGCCAACTAGCCAATAGGGTTCCTCCGCAGAATGTGTGGGTTGAGTGGTAACGTTCTGCACAGCAACGTATTATTTCATTGTTGTTTATGCTGTCCAGTCCGACCAGATACATTGGGATCGGTATTTGGCTTAATCCTATGCACCGTTTTTTAGTACGGTGCGGTCGGTAGCATGGAACCCCGTCTCTATCAAGGCCAAGCCCTGCGGGTGTGCGCTGTGCGGCCAGCCTTGACAGAGCCGAGCATCCACGCTCATTCTGAAAGTGGCAAGGGTGACGGGGCGGCAGGTGCCCACCCCTCCGGCGGGGCTCAGGTTCTGGGGCTTATTTTCAAAGAATTACCCACAAATTCTGCGGACGAGGCGCCAAAAGGACCGGAATTGTCTGTGTTTTAAACGGGGGTCGGCTCTCACGCCGGTCGGTTATCCGCACGTTACGAGGTCGAGTAGACCGGTGTTGCTTCCCACATTAACTGAACAACCATCACCTGATTATCCTGTTAATATAAGCTGATTATTTTGCAGACATCCTCCGGAGCGTAGAGCGCAACCCGGAGGATGTTTTGTTTCCGGCACTCTCAGAACGGAACGTTTTCCCGATTCTCTTTTTCGACTACCCAGTAGGGTTTTTCTTCTTCCTGTGTCATGTGACGACAGTGGTCCCGAACCAAGGCCTGCAGTTCATCGATGACCTCGAGGAGATTCGATACAAAACGGATGTGATCTTCAGCTTTCATGTGATTTCACCTGAGGTTAGAGTAATTCGGAGTCTGCCATGCGGACATGGTCAGGGGTCACGGTCTGGGATTTTTCAGCCGCTGCGGCGATAAGGCTGCCTCTGGCGAGATGATTCGCTTTTCTGAACAAACCGCCGGAACCTTGGTGGACAGCCGTCAGCGCAGCATCCTCAAACGGGGAGTTCTGCAATCCAGCGATCGCCAGATGATGGCGGATGTAGCGTTCCATCCCCTCCCTGTCCACCGCCTCAAGGTGGGCACGTGCCACCACTCTAGAGGCAAGAGGGATAGCAGTGCGGTACAGCAGGTTGTCCGCCAGGTTGTTCTGGCCCGCCAGGATAATAGGGAGCCAGGGCTTGGAGTCGCCTTCAAACTGGGTCATGGTGTGCAACTCCGAAAAGACATCGAGCCGCAGCAGTGAGGCCTCGTCAATAACCAACAAAGGTTGCTGTTTTTTGGTGGCCACAAGGTTCTGTATCTGGCTCCTGATCAGCCTGGTCAAAACCGCCCTTGAAGAAGAGGCGGTGTGTATATCGAGCTCGGCCAGCAGCTGTCGATACACCTCCAGGATGGAGCCGCTGGTTGCCGTGACCCAGAGCACTTTATGTGCAGACGGGTGCAGTTTGCCGGTCGACCACCGCAACGCCGTTGATTTCCCAGCCCCGACCTCGCCGGTCAACAGGGCGATGCCGCCGATCCTGATCACGTAGTCGACCCGTTGGCCGAGGGCCAGGAGCGCAGGCGTCTTGAGGATGGACTCAAGTTCGATATCCGGAGTAAACGGTTCCCTTGTCAACCCGAAGAAGGCCCTATAGCTCACGTTGCTCCTCCTGCGACATAAATGGGAGCTGCCCTTGAACCGGCTTATCCCTCGTGATCTCAGAGTTTATTTTAAGATCCACCGGGACAAGCAGGCCATGGGATGTGCCCTTGTGGATGATTTCCACCCTGTGGGGTTTGTGTTCGTGATAGAGCAGGCTGAGCTGTTCACCGATAAACCTGGTCGGTGCTTCAAAGAGCCGATTGTTGATCGAAACGGTACGGTCTTTAGAGACCCGGCGCCGAACCTCCTTGCGAAAATGGTCTTCAAGGTCTCGCGGGGCGGCCCGTATCAGCTCGATGTGGTCACCAAAGCGGATGAGTGGCGCCTGGCTGGTGCTGGAATGACAGCGCTGATGGTAGTCTTCGCGCACCCACAGATCCAGGGCCACATTGATATCGTGCAAGGAACCGCCAAGAAAAGAAGGCAGAAACTGGGAACGGACCGTGCGGAAGAAACGCTCGATCTTGCCTCTTCCTTGCGGGGTATAGGGGGGAGTATGGACCAGGGCAATGCCCAGCGAGGCGCAGATCCGCTCGAGGTGGCGGGAGCGAAAGGCCGCCCCGTTGTCCACGTACAGTTTTCTAGGGATGCCTCTGGTCAGCAATGCCTGCCTGAAGGCATCCAGCCAGCTGTCCAGCCCTTCCGAGAGGTAGAACTCAGCGTGGGGCAACAAACGGGAATGGTCGTCGAGAAAAGCGATCAGGTACGTCTTTTTCTTCCGCTCGTCCGTCTCGACCTTCGGGCCATGCATCACGTCCGATTGCCAGATATCGTTGGGATATTGCGCTTCGTAGCGGCGCCTGTCGACCTTGCCAACGGACGTGTTGCCGGAGAGCCCTTCCTGCTTGAGAATTCGGTACGCCGTTGTCAGGGAAACCGGCATGCCCGGCGGCATCAGTTGCCTCTTTTCCATTTCCGCAAGCAGTTTGACGACCGGCAGCCCTGCCAATTCTTTGCGGAGCTTGACAAGGGAAAGAACGGTTTCTTCGTCGACCCGGCGGCTGCGCCCCCGGTCCGAGCGTGGCTGGGGATACAGTGAAGCCAGTTGTCGACCGCTGTTTTGATACAGCGAGACCCATCTGCGGATCGTGGATTCGGCGATCCGGGTGCGGCAGGAATGCGGGATATGCCATCGCTGCTCGCTCTTTTCCCTGATTCGTTCCGCCATTTCACCGGGCTCAAGTTGACTGCAGACCAGCTCGCTGATCACCCCGAAACGAAACAAGGCCACTGCTTCTCGTTCTTTTTCCGTCATGGATTCCTCCCTGTAGTGTGATGGATAACGACTCGAAACCTCATTTTCGCTGTTATCATCTCCAGGGGAATCCGGGCAGAGATACAATACGGTAGGGTGGTTATTGCACGGTCATATTCTCCTTTTGTGTTGCACGGGTTACCGGGATGATATTTTGAGTGATAATCAACTGATATCCCTGGGGTTCATCCCCAGGATCAGTTTGATCATTCGCCGTAGGCTTCGCCACCAGAGGCGTTGCCGGCGTCTCGGCAGCCCCGGCAACCAACGTTTTTTCCTGTTCCGGTAAAGAATACAGGCCAGAATCTCTGCGATACTTGAACGAAATCGGCGAAAATAACCGTATGGACGTACTCGGTGAACAGCCCCACAGCAGGAACAGCGGAGGCGACGGAGATAAATCCCCTCATGAACAGAGGAAAAGTAGGAGAGCACAAACCCATGCCCCCACAATTTACCTGAACAACGTGGGCAGAATAATGGCTTGGGCCAGCTGAACTGACGGCCAAGGCGAGCAATTTCCTTGACCTTGGCTTTGACAAAAAGTACCAGTGAAGTAACTCCTTGCAGGATGGTTAGATCCTGGTTGGAGGGGATGGTGGATCTTTGCAGAGGTCCATCATCCCACCCACATCTTTCCTCGCAGTTTATTCCGATTTTTCAATCAATTGCTTTAACAGATTCTGGAAATATTCACCGCTTTTTGTTCAGCGTATTTGGGAACCAACACCCCGTGATATTGCGGCTGATTGGTAAATGGCTGAACGCGGGTTTCATGTCGGGTGGAGTAGTATCGCGGACCGAAGAAGGGTCGCCACAGGGTGGGCCGATCAGCCCAATCCTGGCAAATATCTACCTGCACTACGTGCTTGATCTTTGGTTTGCAAAGAAGGTCAAGCCCTGGTGCACCGGAGAGGTATACCTGACGCGGTTTGCTGACGACTTCGTGGTAAATTTCCAATACAGGTGTGATGCGGAAGGATTCGCAAGAGTCTTGCCCAAACGATTCGGGAAATTCGGGCTGGAATTGGCAGAGGAAAAGACACGGTTGATGCGTTTTGGGCGCTTCGCGCGGGCTGACATGGAGAGAACCGGCAACAAACCGGAAACGTTTGACTTTCTAGGGTTCAAGCACGTGTGCGGATCGGATCGCGGGGGAAAATTTGCCTTGATTCGAATACCATGCGTTAAAAGTTGCCGAAAGTTCCTGGCCAAGACCAAAGAATGGCTTAATCGGCATATGCACTGGAAACGACGCGACCAACAGCGTCAACTCGTGTCAATGCTGCGAGGTTTTTATCAGTACTTCGGACTCCACCATTGCAAACCGAAACTCGACAATATTCGTCGGGGAGTACAGAGGCAGTGGAGCCTCAGCCTGCGACGGCGCAGTCAGAGGCATCGAATGTATTGGAGCTACCTCAAGAGTTGCTCCTGGTTTGAACTGCCCTACGCGGTGTCAACATTACATCCGTCGATTTGACGAACGGTCAACGAGTGCAGCCTGGGGAGCCCGTTGCGGGAATTCCGCACGGCGGGTTCTGCGAGGGGGGGGGCGGGTACAAGAGGTCTATAACCTCAAGGTCCGCCTCTACCCACCGCACGGTATCACAGCGGTATCATATCGTGAAAATAAAGTTATTTATATCAAAAAATTAGGTTCTTCGGTGCGGGTTCGAGTCCCGCCTCGTCCACCAAAAAATCAAAATAGATAATTCGTTATCTATCTTTAATAGCCAGTGTAAACAGTGACTTAATGGTGACTGATTAACACTGGCTTTTTTTGTCTTATACCTCACAAAACCATGATCATCGCTGGTTTAGGCCCGTAGTTCTTCAATCAAAATAGACCGAAGCAGATGGGATAATCATATAAAAAATAGTGATTTCAAGACGTTGAAAGGGATAAATGGAATTTTGTCTAAAATGAAACAGGATGGATACTCCGATTGTACCATCCACCACATCTTAAAATTGATAAAACGGGTTTTCAATTGGGCAATTGAGAACGGTCACTATTTTGAGGTGAACCCGTGCAACACAATCAAACCACCGAAGTATGATAATCGGGTTACTGCCTATCTGGGTACAGAGGAAATCACCGAATTGGTCGACGACTATGCCTCAACTCCAAATCCCCCTGTTTCCCGAAGGTACCACTCTGATCAACCAAAACATTGGGTTCCTGCGACAAGGGAGCACCATTACCTATGTTCACGGCAGTCTTCCCGTGTTCACCCATGATATTGACGACCTGGCCAGGTTTTGCATGTTCACCAGTCAATTGTATATCAACGGCAGTGCCAGCCAGGCAGAGATCTGTCGGGCTTTCGGCGTAAGCAAGATCAGTGTGCTGCGCAGTGTGAAGCTGTACCGGGAAAAAGGGATGGCTGGTTTTTTCGCTCCACGTGTCTGTCGAGGTCCGGCGGTATTGACACCCGAGGTGCTGGAGCAGGTGCAACACCTCCTTGACGAGGAACATTCTGTTCCGGATATTGCCAAAGAACTGGAACTGAAAGCCGATACGCTGCACAAGGCACTACGTGCGGGCAAGCTGCGCCGTCCTTTAAAAAAAAGAGGTGTGCCCGCAGCTGGTCAACGGTAACAGCAAGAGCGAACGAAGTCGGAATGACGCGGCAGCTCCTATCGGCATGGGGGCAACGGACACTACCGGCCGAATATTGGCCAGTTTATTTGGTCAAGGCCCGCCTGAATTGGTCTTCACCCACAGTCTAGATGTGAGCAATGGCGGGGTTTTGCTTGCCTTACCCGCACTGCTGAACCTGGGATTGCTCAATCATCTTGAATATCTGGTCCTGCCGGACGGATACTACCGGCTAGATTCCATTTTAGTGCTGCTCGCTTTCATGGCGTTGGCCCGGGTTAAAAATATTGAGTGGTTGCGGTACAGCCCGCCGGGAGAATGGGGCAAGCTACTCGGTCTTGACCGGATCCCGGAGGCAAAAACCCTGCGCAACAAAGTGCGGTTACTGACCGAGGGTGGTCAGGCGCAACAGTGGAGTGGAGCTCTGAGCCGGGACTGGATGGCGATGTTTCCGGAAACCGCGGGTGTGCTTTACATCGACGGGCACGTTCGCGTGTACCACGGCAGCCAGACGGAGTTGCCCCGTCACTATGTGGCCAGGCAGCAACTCTGCTTGTGGGCTACCACCGATTACTGGGTGAATGCCATGGACGGCCAGCCGTTTTTCATGGTGAACCAGCCGGTGGATCCTGGGCTGTTGACGGTTCTTGAAGAATAGATCGTCCCCCGTCTGGAGGAGGAAGTTCCTCTTCAGTCCAACCTGTTCCCCTCTACCGACCCTCTGATCCCCCGGTTCACCCTGGTCTTTGACCGGAAAGGCTACAGCCCCGATTTTATGGCCAGGATGCTGAAAAAAGGGATCGCTTGCCTGAGCTACCACAAATACCCCGGCGACGACTAGCCCACGACGGAGTTTACCTCGCATAAGGTCGACTTGATATCAGGCCAGAGCGAAGAGATGCTCCTGGCTGAACGCGACACGCTACTCGGCAAAAAGTTCACGGTACGCGAGATTCGTAAGCTGAGCCCAAGCGGACACCAAACGGCTATTCTCTCCACCGATTTCAGAAAGGATATCACCCATTGCGCCGCGGCCATGTTCGCTCGATGGTGTCAGGAGAATTTTTTCAGGTATATGCGCGAACATTACAACCTTGACAGGCTTGTCGACTACAGTACCAGGAAATATTCCTGGCAGCACACGGGTGATCAACCCCCAGTATTGGGAGTTGGACAGCGAAGTGAGAAAACAGGCAGCTCGCCTAACGCGGAAACGATGCGAATGCAACGCGATCGTGCTCTGTGACAATATCGAGCCGAATGTTGTAACCGCCTATGAAACGAAAAAATGCCGCGCTACAGCAAGAAATCGAGCATATGAAAATAACCCTGGACGACCTGAAAGCCTGCCGCAAGGCAACGCCCAGACATGTACAATTTTCCGATCTGCCCGAGGAAGACAGGTTCCGCATGTTGGGGATGAAAAGCAAGCATTTCATCGACACGATCAAACTCATCGACTATCGGGCCGAGTCCGCCATGACCAATATCGTACGCCAAGCCATGTATCGCCGTGATGACGCCCGCAGTTTGCTCCGTAGCCTGTATGCCACCGAGGCCGATATCATACCGGACCAAGCGGAGCAGAAACTCACGATTAGGATCCACCAACCGGCTAACCGCTGCAGCGCTGAATCTATACTGCACCTTATTGGCGAGTTAAACACAACCCGAACAGTTTTTCCAGGAACTGACCTCCGGTTGTTCTCCGAATTGGTGACATGACAAAATCTCTCGAGGTCAGGAGGCCTGTATAATAAATGAAATGTTTTTGTTATCGGCAAAACTATTATAATTGTTGGGTGACTTGGGCAGTAGATACATAAAATATGCATAACCCGAGGAGAAATCATCTTTCAAGAGGCCTTTCACCATTTAGGTGGAGTACGATGCTTACTGATTTTAGGGAGAACCGTAGCTCATGAATGCAATAAAGCAGGTGATAATAGTGGGAATTTTGGTTTTATGCACTGACGCTCACGCGATCAATGTGTTCGGAGTTATTCCCAATGAAACGGTTTGGTCCAGTGCAGACTCTCCGGTTCATGTGGTAGGCGATCTTGACATTGCTGGCCTTACGGTAGAGCCGGGTGTTGAGATCCGTCTTACTGGAGACTACGAGATTGTGGTATCCGGCGTCATTCGTTCACTGGGAAGCCAGGAATCGCCGGTGGTGTTCAGACCTTCCGATGACAATCCCGCAGGCTGGAGAGGCTTCTACTTTGAGGATAGCGATTCAGGTAGTGAGTTTCGCTGGACCCGAATTGAGGGTGCCAATAGCAGCGGTGTTCATATCGTAAGATCGAATCCCTCATTCGACCATGTCACCTTTGAAGGAAATCGTGCGACCTACGGTGGTGCCATCCGTGCAGAGATTTTAGACGATAACCTCAGGATTACCAATAGTCTGTTTGTCAACAACCTTGCGAGTACCGCGGGTGGTGCCATTTACGCAGTTGGACCGACAGGTCCGGCCGATGCCGTGTTGGAGGTGACGGAAAGCGTGTTCCGGCAGAATAACGCCGGCACTACGAACGACATACAGGAGAACACCTTCGGTGGCGCAATATATGTTGAAGGAAACTCGGTTATTACGGGTAGTACGTTCACGGAGAACGAAGCCCGGGCCTATACGATCTACGCTTTAGGTGGTAGATACACCTGGGGTGGTGCCGTCTATACCGCCCTAGGGCGCAGCGAGATCAATGCCTCCATCTTTAAGGGAAATGCGTGCCGAATGGGTGCACATGGTCAAACCCCGGACGCGAGCCGTGCCTATGGTGGAGCGGTGCATTTGGCCTCCGGTGAGCTGCTGCTCGGTAATGATCTGCTGGTGGATAATGAACTCATTGCCAGCCGCAATCCAGACTATCGAGGTAGCGGTGTTTACATCGGAGACGGAGCCTGTAGCATCATCAATTGCACCCTCGCGCGCAATGGTACCCATGCGGTATATCGGGATGGAGGTCTGGTCGAAATACTCAATTCCATCCTCTACTTCAACAACAACAGCGGCGAGCAGATCGCCGGTTCCATGCTGGCGACCTACTCCGACATCCAGAACGGATTCTCAGGAGAGGGAAACATCAGACTAAACCCAATTTTTAACGGGCTGTATGTCATAGTGCAGCCTTCTCCCGCCATTGATGCAGGTAATCCCGATCCTGAGTTTGTCGATATATTCCCTCCTGGGCAGGGCAGCACTAGAAACGATCTTGGATACACCGGTGGTCCAGCTACGCAGCACTGGAACAATCCCGTTTGTTATCGCGACGCTGATGGCGATGGGTATGGTAATCCGACGAATTTTGCCTACATGTCAAGTTGCACTTTTAATTATGTGCCCGACAATAATGACTGCGACGACCAGGACCCGACAATTTTCCCTGGTGATGACGATAGCTGCCCTGATCCATCAACCATCAACGGTGTGCGCGGATTTTTGGGCAATGAAACGGTTTGGTCCAGTGCAGACTCTCCGGTTCATGTGGTAGGCGATCTTGACATTGCTGGCCTTACGGTAGAGCCGGGTGTTGAGATCCGTCTTACTGGAGACTACGAGATTGTGGTATCCGGCGTCATTCGTTCACTGGGAAGCCAGGAATCGCCGGTGGTGTTCAGACCTTCCGATGACAATCCCGCAGGCTGGAGAGGCTTCTACTTTGAGGATAGCGATTCAGGTAGTGAGTTTCGCTGGACCCGAATTGAGGGTGCCAATAGCAGCGGTGTTCATATCGTAAGATCGAATCCCTCATTCGACCATGTCACCTTTGAAGGAAATCGTGCGACCTACGGTGGTGCCATCCGTGCAGAGATTTTAGACGATAACCTCAGGATTACCAATAGTCTGTTTGTCAACAACCTTGCGAGTACCGCGGGTGGTGCCATTTACGCAGTTGGACCGACAGGTCCGGCCGATGCCGTGTTGGAGGTGACGGAAAGCGTGTTCCGGCAGAATAACGCCGGCACTACGAACGACACACAGGAGAACACCTTCGGTGGCGCAATATATGTTGAAGGAAACTCGGTTATTACGGGTAGTACGTTCACGGAGAACGAAGCCCGGGCCTATACGATCTACGCTTTAGGTGGTAGATACACCTGGGGTGGTGCCGTCTATACCGCCCTAGGGCGCAGCGAGATCAATGCCTCCATCTTTAAGGGAAATGCGTGCCGAATGGGTGCACATGGTCAAACCCCGGACGCGAGCCGTGCCTATGGTGGAGCGGTGCATTTGGCCTCCGGTGAGCTGCTGCTCGGTAATGATCTGCTGGTGGATAATGAACTCATTGCCAGCCGCAATCCAGACTATCGAGGTAGCGGTGTTTACATCGGAGACGGAGCCTGTAGCATCATCAATTGCACCCTCGCGCGCAATGGTACCCATGCGGTATATCGGGATGGAGGTCTGGTCGAAATACTCAATTCCATCCTCTACTTCAACAACAACAGCGGCGAGCAGATCGCCGGTTCCATGCTGGCGACCTACTCCGATATCCAGAACGGATTCTCAGGAGAGGGAAACATCAGACTAGATCCGATTTTCATCGACGATGTTCATCTTGGTGGAGGCTCACCGTGTATCAATAGAGGGTCAGCAATCGGTGCGCCAAGAAACGACATTGAAGGCAAGAGGAGGCCACAAGGTAGAGGCTATGACATGGGGGCTTACGAATATTCCTTTCCCGGTTCCTCAGCAGAATCTGTGGGCACCCTGGGGTATCGGCAGGTCACCAAGCCCATGATATAAAGCTATTTTCAGCCCATCGTACGTGCGAAATCCATAGGATCGCTTGGTAACCACCTTTGCCTTGTTGTTAAAGCCCTCCACACAACCCAGGGCAATCGTATTTTTTGCACGAAACCAGTTGAGCAGGAGGGGGCGGTGAGCTCTCAACATTTTGGCAACCTTCTTCATCGGTTTGATTTTGGATCGCATGGTTCTTGTGCACCAGGCATCAAGAAACTTTCCAGCCCAAGCCGGTGAACTGTAGCCCCAGAATCGCTGAAAATCTTCCTTGAGCAAGTAGGCGCGGATAGTTCTGAGGTTGCATGCGAGCAGATCCTTGAGCCTGTCCACCTGTTTTTCGGTCAGATTTTCAGGTCGTTTTAAGAGGCACCAACGGCTCTTTGCAAGGAGGGGTTCTTTCCCCTTCTTCTTGAGCTCCTTGGCCTCATCGGCTCTGACCTCGTCGATAGCCTTGCTCATGTGACTCATGATATGAAACCGGTCGAGGATATTGACGGCGCCCGCTGCTTTTTCGGCAATGACGGCCAGATAGGGTTTCCACATGTCACTGCAAATAAACCGCAATTGCCGAGACCTTGCCGTGCCGAGCCAGTCGAAAAACTCTCTGAAAGTTTTGGCGGTCCTGTCGGGGCCGATCCAAAGCAGGCGCCTTTTTCCCTGGTCAAGCTGATACACCAGGGTGACAAACTTATCCTTGCGTTTGCGCCAGCAGATTTCGTCGATGCCAATGGCAGTGATCCCATCGATATTACGATAGGCGAGCCCCCAGTTGACCGCCATTTCCACCGACCTGAAGACCGTGTCCCAACTGGTTTTAAAGATTTCGGCCACTTCCTTCCAGCTCAAGCGTTTACACCATGTGGCCAGGAACCATGCGTAAGAGATCGTAAGATGGCTCTTTCCTACAACCCATGGCAGCTTTTCGACTTTGACGCCACAGGTTGGACACTGCAGCCGCCGTGGAGCATAGAGGAAAAATACCGGAATGCCCCACAAGGGCACAAAGGCAAAAGATCTGACACGCAGGGTGTCGTACCCCGGCCCCCTCTGGCCGCACTTGGAACAGATGGGTTTGCGGCCGGCCTGGGGCCGCAACGTTATCACCAATGCCGGCGGTCCGGAATCACGCCATTTGCAAGTGTCATAGATAAAACCCGGTTGTTTTTCAATACGGTTCAAGATAGTTTTAACGTGCATCCTGTCTGATCTAAGCTGAGGAGTTTTTGGAAGAAACATTCCCCCGGCAAAGTAAGGCAGGATGCATTTTATGAAACCCCCACAAAAGGACATTGGCAATAGCAGGGAGGTCCGCCTCTATCAAGGCCAAGCCCTGCGGGTGCGCGCTGCGCGCACAGCCTTGACAGAGACGAACCTCCCTGCTCATCCTGAAAGTGGCAAGGGTGACGGGGCGGCAGGTGCCCACCCCTCTCACCTCCGGAGGGGCTCAGGTTCTGGGGCTTATTTTCAAAGAGCTACCCACAAATTCTGCGGACGAGGCCCTTTCCCACAGCCATGCCATGGATATTTCTGCTATTGCAGGATTAACTCAAAATTTGAATAGAGACGCCTATTGAAGTAAAGCGGGGGCAGCAAGGCCCGAGACACCACAACAGCGTGTGCGCAGTATAAAATACCAGCACCAACCGAATGAAAAACGAACACTTATGTAGGCGGATAGTCAACGCATCGGCTTCCTGTTTTGTGAAGGATAGCATGCCAGCATAATGTATGGCCTCAGGAAAAGTCAGTGGAAGTTCTTGCTGCCCCTGACCGTATAGTTCAGCGCGTGTTGGATTTCAATTTAAATGGCATTTTTTCGCCTTATTATCCTGGTAATGTTACCTGATTATATGGTTCTTGATAGCTGATTGTGGATCACACCAAAAGGTCAAGCCCTGCAGGTGTCGTCGCAAGCTCCTCCAACCTTTCGGCGTGATCCATAATCACCTGAACCTGCTTTTTGAGGTCAAAACAAAATGAAATTTTGTTTTCATTCTTGCCAACAAGCGCGGTGAAAAAGGTACAATATTTTTCAAGCCAAATTGAGAACCAACAGCGCGTGAAGTACTTGGGTTGGGATGCCATTATGCTTTGAATTTTTGACGGAGAGGAAGCATGGCTACAAAGAAATCCAGCGACCGGAGGGTATCATGAAAGGGTTGAAGGTGACCGGTATATGCATGGTAGGAATTCTGGTAATTGTTTATTTCGTGTCCAATGTAAGAGCGGACAATCTATTGAAGGATCCCGGATTCGAATTAAGTAATACTGACGGTTCATTTCCAAGTTCAGGATATTGGAAGCCTGCGTGGCTTGGCACCGCCGGAGCAGTTTGTACCAATACAGCTGCACATACAGGAACAGCGGGTGTGTGGGAATATACCGGCACTGCGGGCGCTGACTGGTGGTCGGGCCCATTTCAAGAAGATTGTGCAGCCAACGCGGGGGAGGTCTTTAACGGCAGGGCTTGGGTGAGGTCGTATTCATCATGGGTAAACGGGAGTAGAGCTCTTGTCAGACTTTCTTTCTTAGATGGCGCGAAGGCTACTATTGCCTCAAAAGACAGTCCGGCAATTACCAGTGCTGGTAACGGTTGGCAACAACTGAGCGTTCAATCCGATCCGGCTCCTTCTGGTACTGCGTATGTCAAATATATCATATATCTTGAAAAGCCTAATGGCTCTGTAGGCCAAAGTATAGCAAGCTTCGATGACTGCGAGTTGGAAAAGGCCGCAACTACTCAACCCATTCTTTCCATAAATCCATTGACGTTGGGATTCGGGAGTGATCTTGCTTCACTCACTTTCGATATACATAATGTCGGCAATGGCGTACTTTCCTGGGGCATTGAAAAGAATGTAAGCTGGGCAAACGTTTCCGCCGCGAGCGGCACCACTACCACGGAAACTGACACCATCACGGTGAACATTAGCAGAACCGGCATGCACCTTCCAACTTATGAAGGTGCTCTTTCTGTGACTTCCAATGGGGGAAACCAGGACATCAATATTTTTATGGAAATCGTTCCTCCCACGGAAGTGCCAAAGCAACCCGCTCTCGTAAACACCGACGGATACCGACTTATGGTGAAACGTAGATTACCCGATGGCACCATCGACATCGCACGACCCTATACAATAAAAGGTGCTGCCTGGGCGCCTGCAAGCATAGGGACACTTTCAGATGTCACAAGTCGCCGCCGTGAATTTGACAGGTGGTACCGAACTGATATTCAGATGCTCAGAGAAATGAACGCCAATACCATTTATGTATTTCTCGATTTCGGAACCACTCCCGAATTCATCGATACGGCGAAAGCCGTACTAGATTTCTGTTATCAGAACGGCATAATGGTGGTTATGACTGTTGACGAAGACGGTTCTGACAACACGGCAAATATTGAGGCAGCAGTAAATGCCTTCAAAAATCATCCCGCGATACTCATGTGGGCGCTTGGAAACGAATGGAACCTATGGCGTCCTGATAGACCGAAGTATTATGCTCATTACACTACCCTTTCAGCCGCAGCAAGCGCGATGCAAGAGAACGCCCTGTTGATCAAATCACTCGACACTAATCACCCTGTCTCCTCCATCCTTGGCGAAATAACCTATCCGACAAAATCCGATGTAAGTGATATCGTAAATAATATCTGTACAGCTGTTGACGTATGGGGAGCTAATATATACCGAGGTCCTGAATTCTACGGACTTTTTACAGAATGGAAAGGGATGTCTGTCAAACCTCTTTTTCTCTCTGAATTTGGGACTGATGCTTTTTTTTCTACCTCCTGGTGGCCAGTGGTAGGCTATGAAGATCAACCAATGCAAGCGGGTTATATCGAGACTCTGTGGCTCGATTTGGCGAACGAATTTTCTGCAAACGATCCTTCGAAAGTCTGTTTGGGAGGCACCGTTTTTGAATGGAACGATGAATGGTGGAAAACAGGAACCGGTAGCCCGTCCGTTCAAGAATTCGATGGCTACGAAACGACATGGAATCCAATAGCTCACCCCGATGGATTCGCAAACGAGGAATGGTTCGGTATCGTAAGCGTAAATCGTGAAAGGCGCATGGGCTACTATTCTCTGCAAAGTCATTTCCGGGGTAGGCAAGCAGTAACGATACCTTCAATTATCTTGCTTTTGTCTGAATAGGGCGTTGCGAATACACTGGAGGACTTGATTAACCCTACAACGCAATTTGTTTCCTGGAATCAGGTTTACTTATCCGCTTCCGTCTGTGAGCAAGGTGTGCTCGATGATTTCGAAGCTGAATCCATTGGATAAGCCAAATTGCTGTTTCAACATTCACTGTTCTCATCGGCAAGATTGCCCGCAGTAGCAGCCTAAGCTGCGATGGCGTAATAGCTGGAGCTTTTTTTTCCCAATCTGATTTTGAGGTGCCAGAGAAAAAAATGCGCAAGTATGATGGCGTCGTAAAAAGTATTTCTATTTAACTGGTTAATTTTCCAGGATTAACGTCTGGATTACCATTGTCATTTTTCTCGCATTCTGTTAATATATTTGCATAATATCAATTAAATGCGAGACGAGATAATGTTTCACGTGAAAAACCACAAACAGCTCAACATCCTCGACCCATGGGCCCATTTGGGACCCAAACGACGCGCCCTCCTGGATAACTCATGGGCAGGTCTTTTTCAGAAGCATATCCTGCCTGAACTCCCGGTGGAGTCCCTGCGCCACCATTATCATGACTACAATGGCCGACCCACCAAGGAACTGTATGCCATGATGGGGGTGATGATCCTCCAGCAAATGCATGATTGTACTGATCAGGAGGCGGTTGAGCAGTTCTGTTTCAATATCCAGTGGCACTATGCCCTCAACATCACCTCGTGCTCCGACGCGGCTGTATACCTCAGCCACAAAACGCTCTGGACCATGCGCGATCACCTGGCCTCGGATGCGAGCTATGCCGAGATATTTGATGCCTCCCTGGGCATCCTGGCCAAGTTGCTCAAGGCCGATATGAATAAGCAGCGCATGGACTCGGTGCATGTCAAATCCAACATGCGCAATCTGGGTCGTATCGGGTTGTTCACCAAAACGATCAAGAAGTTCCTCGTCAACCTGAAGCGACACCACCGGGAACACTTTGATCAACTCGACACGGAGTTGACCCAACGGTATCTGAGCAAATCGCAGGCGTCTTTGTTCGCCATGGTCAAACCCACCGAGTCCACCCGCACCCTTGATCAGTTGGCTGCGGATGTGCTGCTCTTGACCGAGCGTTTTGCCGCCGTGGACGAGGTCAGCACCATGCAGAGCTTCAAACTGCTGAGCCGGTTGTTCGCCGAACAGTGTGTCATCGAGGAAGACACCACCGCCGATTCTGGCAAGAAAGCCGTGGCCCGGCCGAACAAGGAGGTGCCCTCCGATTCACTGCAAAACCCCTCCGATGCGGATGCCGGCTACAGCAGTCATAAAGGCCAAGGGTATCAGGTGCAGTTGGTGGAAAATTACACCACCACCGATGAGCGTGGACCATCCCTGATCACGCAGGTGGCGGTGGAATCCGCGGATCAGCATGATGCCAATGCCCTCCTGCCCGCCTTGGCCCAACTGGAGCAGAAGGCGATGCTGCCGCAGCAAATGCTGGCCGATTCCCTCTACGGCAGCGACAGCAATTGTGAAACGGCCCTGCAGGAGCATCAGGTGGCAGTCATCTCCCCGGTCATGCCGGGCAATCAGAAGAAGTTCAACCTGACCGAATTCACCCTTGATGACCAGGGCAAGGTTCTCACCTGCCCCCAGGTCACGGCACCCGACACGGTGAAGAAATCAAAATCCGGCTACAGCGCACTCTTCCCCATCGCTGTTTGTCAGAACTGCTCCTCGTTTGACCGGTGCCCCGTCTCCATCGGAAAAAAGGGCTATTACTACCGCTACACCGACAAGGATATCCGCCTGGCCCGACGGCGACAGGAAGAAGAAAGCCCGGAGTTCAGGGAGAAGTACCGGTACCGGGCCGGCGTTGAGGCGACCATGTCGGAATTCGACCGGCGCACCGGTGTCAAACATCTCCGGGTTCGTGGCATGAAAGCAGTGCGGTTTGCCGCCTTCATGAAGGCCATCGGCTTGAACATATTGCGGGCCAGCAGGCACTGGGGCGAGAAAACCAGCCCAATGACGTCCTTTTACAGCCTATTTTTTTTCTTTTTGGCTTTCCAAACATATTTCAAAGAACTTTTTCGGGAAGACTTCTCAACAAGAACTCACGAAGGCACAAACTTTCAACCAGTCGCTTCTTTTCGAGCGGATTGGGCGGTTTGACTTTTTACGAGGTCATCAAGTATGCAAGTCAGAATATGATGGTGCCACCCTGGAAATTTCCTCACCTCATATTGATCCATTCCCAGTTCTGTCTTGGTTTCTTCAAAGCATTGCTCTATGGATCACCGCAATCCGCTTAGCCAAATAAATTTTTTCAATTTGGCACTGACTGGTGCATTTGAGATAAAATATGAATACTGTGACTTTTCTTCCAATGTTCTTCGTACTAGCAGCCAAATGGTTTTAAAGGGGAGCCCATGGCGAGCAAGAACAACTCGCCGCTTCGTGAATTCATACTCAATGGGTCCCTTGGCCCCTTCAGAGACCTTTCTTCTGTACCAAAAATAGTCGTTGATACCACTGGCGAGCGTTTTGAAAGAGGTTGGCTCTTTGGTGCTGTCCATCAGGACCTTTTTGGTCTGGGGTTTGCCCTTATATTTGTATTCTTTCTTGACAACCGACGGATTTTTCGGCCAGCCAAGTAAAAACGGCATAGTGAAAATTTTGGGGAACATGAAGATGTTGTTGCATCTCTTTGTTGATATTTTTTGAATAATAGTGCTTTGTTGCAATCCGCATGTGCGGCTATAGTTTTAATAGGTAAAATTACCTACTGAGAAGATTGCTCACGGCATCAAGTGGTTGTTCAATCTTTTTTGGGAAATGAATTTTGATGGCGTCGTAAAAAGTCAAAACGCTGAAATGCACCCATCGTGAAATCAGCATGTTACGAAGCTCGAAACGTCGTTCTCGAGGCTTTTTACGAGAACGACAATTTTTTTATTGCATAGGAGGGGGCATGGAAGCCATCCATGGAGGATTTTCCAATTTTTTTTGCCCGGAATGCGGAAATCAGACTTTCAAGAGCGAAAAGCTATTGAAAGAGATAAAGGATCTTGTGGGAGCGAAATGTCTAGTCTGTGGACGTAAGGTTGATGAAAATGATATCAAATTTGAAGGCCACCTTGAGCAAGAAAAAGAAAGCGGATATCTTGAAAAAAAGGCATGAATCTTTGATATCCTCACAAAAAACGATACCCAAAAGTGCCCAGGCATGGTGACAACCACCGTAGGGAAAAAGATACCCGGCTGTGTTATCTCCAAAAAACATTACGCCATAACTCTCTCTCGCAATCCCTGAAGATATTTCTGCAGGTTCAGGCCATTTTGGAAAGCAAAGCGCAATGCCTGGAATACCTCACGGGGGTCAATGCAATGTTCCCGCTTGATCTCAAGAACTAGCTGACGCAGTTCCTGATCATTATAGAAACCGATCTCGGTCAAAACTTGCTGTTCTTGTGCGGTGAACTGTTCGAAATTTTCGTTCATATGCTCGCCTCCATGGATAGATGGATGATCTACTCTCAAATCGTACATCTCCCCCCACCATCACGTCAAGTTACAAAATAATTAAAAAACAGTTAGTTATCTTCGGAGCGGGTGACTTTTGCATGGAAAAATGGAAAAGCGTTGACCGAAGAGGTGGAGGGGAGGAACAACATTATCGATCACGTTATCCCTGGTGGAGCATTGAATTGAGGCTTACGGCCCCTTGTGCACAAAGAAAGAAGTCACGCCAGGGGCAGGCCCTGAAACTGTGCACCGATTCGTTGTTCGCGCGAATTGCGAATACAAATCTCCCTCAGGATCATTTCGCCGTCTTCTGTGCGGTACTTGATCTTAATGTGAAGCCCCTTTATCAACAGCAGTGAATCTCTTTTTGTACAGAGAAAGCTAATACCGTTCAGCGAGCAATCGCTAAGAAAGACGGGAATTGTATAATTTTGCGGGAAAATGAGTGTTCCCAGACGGCAGATGGGTTCTCTGGGGTGGGAACGACGATCTAGATGAATAAAGGTGGACGTGCCACACTGGCAACGAACCAATTTTTCATTGATTCCAAAAGGGACAGATATGTACCAGTGTCGCTCGCATGTGCGGCAAACAACTCGTGCCCGACCATTGATAACCTTGCAGGTCGTCATCTTGCGGGGAGCATTTCGTTGATCCTCTTTAAAAGATCGGGAGGTGGAACGGACCATTGTCAGGTTAGGGGTTGATATTTTTTTGCATCGATGCATTGCCCCATGCCAGTGTCTGTACGCAGAAAAGGTGATGACATCCAGGCCAGTACAACAGGCTGTCGATCAAAGGATAAGTTCCGTTTTTCCCTCTTGTCATTTTCATGAAAAGCTCTGAGGGTGACGTTTCGAACTTCATAATATGCTGACTTCACGATACGTGATTCCCTGGTTGCTGACTTTCGTCGAGGACATCGGCGTTTGCACAGTTGATATTTCATGATTACCGCTGAAAAGCAGTTGAAGGTTTCCATGTTGGGAGTCGTCACATTCGTTCGGAATGACATCGAGTTGGAGGCTCTGTCACGGCATATTGCCCCACCTGGGTGTCATCTCGAACCCATGCGAGAGATCTCGTATTTTCAAGCTGAACCTTAATGGTAATCATACATTATTTTGCATCAGTTCTTCTTCAAATACAAAATGGGATTTCAAATATTGGGTTAAATTCTCCCCCAAAAACAAACAATGCCAGATCTCGGGGTGGGATATCATAGACAAAATGTGCAGAGAGAGTTCCCCAACTGGATAACCCTTTGGTGATATTCATGGATTTTTTCTATTCTCTATGGAATAATTTTTTCTCCAATCTCTTGAATTCCTGTTCTTTTGTGCGATGAGGCGAAAGGCGCTCAGCCATCAGCCAATCGAATGCTGGCGATGTGCGCGCGGGGCTACCTAAGCATACATGGGTAAATTTACCTATAGAAAAAATGGAGGGATTCGAGGAAGCGCGCACATTTTCGCACGGTGGGGAGTGGATCTTCAGCGGATGTATTCCGGGAGAGGAAGTGAGTCAATCCTGTGGTGAAGAGCTTGCATTACACCGAGAACGAGTTAAGTTGGCTGGTGGGAATGCAAACTGTGACGGTAAGCGGTTGAAAGAAGACTGATTTGTTGCAAAACACCCTGTTTGTGCGCCATGGGGTTCTTTCGCTTGCGCCGCCATTGAAAACGAGACAATTAATTGAGCCCGCTTGCGGGAAGGAGGCAAGTATGCCTGAATTTGGAGCTCCATTTGCCGGCCTGGCCAACGGAAAAAAATTGACAGATGCAGAGTTGGTGCGGGCCATTCGTTTTATGGTTGCCGCCGAGTACGAGGCTATTCAGCTCTATATGCAGTTGGCGGAGTCGACCGACAACGAACTGGCTATCAATGTGTTGAAGGATATCGCCGATGAGGAAAGGGTCCACGCCGGTGAGTTTTTGCGCCTTCTCTATGAGTTGGCACCCGATGAGGCCAATCTGTATGCCGAGGGTGCCGAAGAGGTGGAAGAAGAAATCGCCAAGATGGCCAAGAAATAATTTCTGGACAGGGGAAAGGTGAAAAGAGTGCCGCTGATTGTTGGAGGAAAAAGATGCTGGAGGACGGCTTCAGTCCTTTATTCGATAGTTCCGGCGCTGCTTCTTTGCCTTTCACTGTTTGTCCCCAAGACCTTGGCCGCGAGTGCTGTTCCCTACCGTGGGTTGACCCCAGGTATTTCCACCCTTCAGGACACGCTACGTCTGTTGGGCAAACCGGTGGCCAAGGTCTACAGTGATGACCGTATTGTCTGTAAATACCGATCTGTTCAGGTCAGTATTCCCAAAAAAAGCGGAAAGGTGCAGTATATCCTCATCTTTGATACCGAATTCCGCGATGTGAACGGATTTCGCCTGGGATCCAGTTACTCCGAAATTCGCAAGAAGTTGAACAACGACGGGGCCGGGAACTCGATTGTCGATTTGAACAAGGGAATCGGATACATCTTTGATGCCACCGGTCGAGTCGAACAGATCGTCTACGGCATTGTCCGCTAACCAGGTTCTCTTTGTCGGTCGCTCCGCTTTCCGCACAGGCGTTAGTCGTTATCCTGCAATGTTCGGGGAGCAGCCGACCAGGTATTTACCTTCTCTGTACGAGTGAAATATTTTCAAGAGGAGTGCGGGAGTGAACGTCATCCAGGAACAGCTTCGGCTGGTCAAGAATATAGCCGACCAGACCTGTTTTGGTTGTGGTGCCAATAATCCCATTGGCCTGAAAATGCAGTTTAAAACCGATGAGGAAAAGATCTACTCCTTTGTCACCGTGCCCAAAACCATGGCTGGCTGGGATACCACCGTGCATGGCGGTATCCTCTCGACGATTTTGGATGAGATGATGGGCTGGTCGGTGATTTATTTGTTGGGGAAGATCGGGGTTACCAAATCCATGAACGTGGAATTTCTCAAACCCGTACCTGCGGAAACACCGTTGACCGCTGTCGGTTTCATCCAGGAGGTCGTTTCCGAGCGGCAGGTCGTGGTTACCGGTGAAATATACAATCAGGATTCGGTGCTCAGCGTACGAGCCACCGGGATTTTTGCGGCGATGACCTCCCAAGCGGCGGTTCGACTCGGGGTGATGAGCAGTGCCTATATGGAACGATTTCAACCCTTGCTTACTCAGAAAAATCAAATTGATGTCTAGAATATAGTATATAGCCGCAATGCCGGAAGCAAAAAACGCCACTGATCCAATGGATCGAGTGGCGCTTTTGTTTGGGGTGTATGGTGGGGAGGGGCAATTGGCGCTGATTGCGCTCGATTATCCCTGCACCAGCGATATGGCGGCCCGGGCAATCCCTTCGGCATCGATGCCTGCATTGTGCCACAGGATCGATTGCGACCCGTGTTCGATGAAGTTGTCGCCATAACCAAGCATGATCAGCGGAAGCTGCAACCCGTTTTGCTGGAGAAGTTCGAGCACCGCACTGCCAAAACCGCCCTGAATGGCGTTGTCCTCTATGGTGAGGACCTTGCCGGTTTGCGCGGCAAGATCACAGATCAGGCTGGTGTCCAACGGCTTGAGAAAACGAGGATTGATCACCGCCGCACTGATGCCCTGCGCCTCGAGCCGTTCCGCCGCCTGGAGCGCGGGGGCGACCCGGTTGCCGATGGGCAACAGGAGAAGGTCTGTTCCGGGGCGAAGGAGTTCGCCCTCGCCGAGATGAAAACCCGTAAAATCAGGATCGAGCGGAATGCCTTCACCGCTGCCCCGGGGATAGCGGACCACGGTCGGGCCGTTGTGGTGCAGGCAGAACGAGAGCATGTGCTGCAACTCGTTTTCGTCCTTGGGCGCGAGGATGGTCAGATTGGGGATGTAACGGAGAAAGGAGAGGTCGAACACGCCGTGATGGGTCGGGCCATCCGCACCGACCACGCCGCTTCTGTCAAGCGCGATGGTCACCGGCAGGTTGGGCAGGCAGACGTCATGGATGAGCTGATCAAGGCAGCGTTGCATGAACGAAGAGTAAACTGCAAAAAACGGGCGCAGTCCTTCAAGCGCAAGGCCGGCGGCAAAGGTCACCGCATGCTGCTCGGCAATGCCCACATCAAAAAAACGATCCGGGAATTCTGCCGCAAAGGAGGCCAGCCCGGTGCCGGCGGGCATGGCGGCGGTGATGGCAACCACCCGCTTGTCCTTGCGGGCCAGGCGGGAAATGGTTTGACCGAACACCTTGGTGTAGGAGATTGGGGCCGCCTTGTTTTTTCTTTGCTCTCCGGTGGCAACGTCAAAAGGGCCGACACCATGAAAATCCCCGGGATTGTTCTCCGCCGGTGCATATCCCTTGCCCTTGGTGGTGATCACATGGACCAGGACCGGGCCGTGGTTGTGGTCGCGGACGTTTTCCAGGGTAGCGATCAGGTCTTCCAGTTCATGGCCGGGAATCGGGCCCACGTACTTGAACTTGAGTGCTTCAAACAGCATTCCCGGGGTGAAAAAGCCCTTGAGGCTCTCCTCGCTCTTGCGCAGCACGGTGAGGATGTTTTCTCCCACCGAGGAGAGGGCCATCAGCCGATCCTCGATATGATCGCGCAGGCGGCGGATGGTTCGGCCGGTCATCTTGCGGCTGAGGAAGCTGGAGAGCGCGCCGACATTTTTTGAGATCGACATCTCGTTGTCGTTGAGGATCACCACCAGGTTCTTGCCCAGATCGCCGGCATGGTTGAGCCCCTCAAAGGCC
Organism: uncultured Desulfobulbus sp.; assembly: GCF_963665445.1. Classification (GTDB taxonomy): domain Bacteria; phylum Desulfobacterota; class Desulfobulbia; order Desulfobulbales; family Desulfobulbaceae; genus Desulfobulbus. The sequence continues at coordinate 493,618 of NZ_OY762276.1, forward strand.
ATGCCTGCGGTCATGGAGCCGTCACCGATGATGGCCACCACCTTGGCGGGATCCTTTTGCATGCATTTGGCCGTGGCCATGCCCAGGCCGTAGGAGATCGAGGTCGAACTGTGGCCGGCCTCGACCGTATCGTAGGGGCTTTCACCGCGTTTGGGAAAGCCGCTCATGCCCTTGTACTGGCGTAGGGTGGCAAATTGTTCCCTGCGGCCGGTGAGGAGCTTGTGGGCGTATGCCTGGTGGCCCACGTCCCACACCAGCCGATCCCTGGGGGTATCGAAGACGTAGTGCAGGGCGATGCTCAGCTCAACGACCCCGAGGCTGGGAGCGAGATGTCCACCGGTTTGGGAGACGGTGGTGATGATGGTTTCCCGCAGCTCCTGGGCCAGCTGTGCCATCTCCGGCAGGCTGAGACGACGCAGATTGCGGGGCGAGTTAATGGTATCCAGCAGGGAAGAGGATTGGTCTGTCAGGGAATCCACAATCAGCATAACTATTTCTTACGATCAACAATGTAATGGGCCAATGCCCGTAACGGCTCTGCCTGGGCATCAAAAATCTCCAGCGCGGTGATGGCTTCCAACACCGCCTCCCGGGCCATGGTCCGCGAGGTTTCCAGGCCAAAAAGGGAAGGGTAGGTCACCTTGTCGGATTTGGCATCGCTCCCGGCCGGCTTACCGAGTTCCTCGGTGGTGGCCTCGACGTCGAGCAGGTCATCGACAATCTGAAAGGCCAGGCCGATGCTGTTGCCGTAGGTGCGGAGGGCCGCTTCCTGCTCCGAGGTCGCGCCGGCGACCATGGCACCGCTGAGCACCGAAGCGGTGATCAGGGCTCCGGTTTTGCTGCGGTGGATGGAGCGCAAGGTCTCATACCCTACCTGCTTACCCTCGTAGATCATGTCCAGGGACTGGCCACCCACCATGCCCAATGGACCTGCTGCGCGGGCGATGGTCTGAATGATGCGGATGCGGGTATGGTCGGCAATGGATTGAGAGGCCTCACTGCTCAAGAGGTCAAAGGCATAGGTCAGGAGTCCGTCGCCGGCAAGAATGGCCCCTGCTTCACCGAAGATGGTATGATTGGTCGGTTTGCCGCGCCGAAGATCATCGTCATCCATGGCCGGGAGATCGTCATGTATCAGTGAGTAGGTATGGATGCATTCCAGGGCGCAGGCTACGGAAAGTGCCTGCTTGCGGACCGTTTCGCTGCTGTTGACCGCTTCGGCACCGGCCAGGCAGAGAATCGGGCGAAGACGCTTGCCGCCGACAAAAAGACTGTAGCGCATCGATTCGATATGCTCGCTGAACTCCCCGGCAGGTGCCAGCATCAAACCGGCAAGGCGGTCTTCCACCCGTTGCCGCTGGTCATTGAGATAGGTTTTGATCTCCACTCTCTTCCTCGGTGAAAGGGATTGCTTCCAGGCTGCCGTTTTTGTTGAGCAACAACTCGACTTGAGTTTTGGCCTCATCGAGCTTACCGTTACAGAACTGAAGCAGTGCCATTCCCTCGTTGAATTTTTCCAGACTTTTTTCCAGGCTCAGATCACCGCTTTCCAGTTCCTCGGTGATCTGTTCCAGTTTGGTCAGTGCATTTTCAAAGGTCTTTTTTGCCATAGAGCGGTTCCGTCCGCCTGTAGGTGATCACGATTTTTATTTGCCGAAAGATGCAGGCAAGGGTAAACGTTTATACTAAACATTCTGTACGTTCCTTTCAACCTCATCTTTCGTGATGACCAGTCTTGTCGAACGATTCGTAACCTGGCTGCTTGTGGAAAAGGGCTATTCGCCCCATACGGCCGACGGCTATCAAAGAGACCTGCTCGAGTTTCTTCAGTTTTCCGGGCCTTCGCTGAACCCGGAGGCTCTGACACCCGTGGTGGTGCAGTCCTTTGTCGGCTCGTTGTACAACCGCAACGCCAGTGCCTCGGTGGCCAGGAAACTTTCGGCCTTGCGCACCTTTTTTCGTTTTCTCAAGCGGGAACATCTGCTCAGCTCGGACCCGCTGGCCGGAGTGGCCGGGCCCAAACAGGGGCAGCATATCCCTGCCTTTCTCACCGTTGACGAGGTGTTCGCCCTGCTCGAGGCACCGGTGGTCTCCGATCGTTACTGGCGACGGGATCGAGCCCTGCTGGAGATCCTCTATGCTACCGGCATGCGGGTTTCGGAGGTGGTGGGCGCAAACATCGAGGACATTGATCTGGGGGAAGAGATGGTGCGGGTTCACGGCAAGGGCAACAAGGAGCGGATCGTCCCTTTCGGGCGTGCGGCCCGTGAAGCGCTCGAGCAGTATCTGCCCGAGCGGCACTCCCTGCAGTTGGCCCGGGTCCTCAGGGGACGTGCTGCCGATGAGCAGGCCTGCTTTCTCAATGGCCAGGGAAGTCGGCTGAGCGTGCGCAGTGTGGAGCGGCTCATTCAGACCTACGCGCAGCGGGCCGGAATCGGGGTGACGGTTACTCCCCATGCGCTGCGCCACTCCTTTGCCACCCACCTTTTGGAGATGGGGGCGGATCTGCGCACCGTTCAGGAACTGCTCGGTCATGTCAGTCTTTCCACCACCCAGAAATACACCCATCTCAACCTTGACCATCTCTCCCGGGTGTATGATCGGGCCCATCCCCAGGCAAAGATGTCCTCCCGCTGAGTACGGCTGAGGCTTGACGGCTTTTTTGATCGTGGTTACAGGTCAAAGCCAACTTTCCTTCGTTAACCTCATCCTCTGTAGACCCTATGCACAAACCAATCATTCGTTCCACCACCATTGTCGCCATTCGCCACAAGGGTGAAGTTGTGGTTGCCGGCGACGGTCAGGTGACCCTTGGCTCCACGGTCATCAAACACCAGGCGCGCAAGGTGCGTCGGCTCTACCACGACAAGGTGATCACCGGTTTCGCCGGATCCACCGCCGATGCCTTTACCCTCTATGACCGGCTGGAATCCAAGCTCGAGCAGTTCAACGGCAACCTGATGCGCTCGGCGGTTGAGTTGGCCAAGGACTGGCGGATGGACAAGATGCTACGGCGGCTGGAAGCGATGCTGATCGCGGTGGATGCAAAACATTCCCTGTTGCTTTCCGGAACCGGCGACGTGATCGAGGCCGATGATTCCATCCTTGCCATCGGTTCCGGCGGACCCTATGCCCTGGCAGCCGCCCGTGCCCTGGTCGCCCATTCCGATCTCGATGCCGAGGCCATTGCCCGCACCTCCCTGGAAATTGCCGGCTCAATTTGCATCTATACCAACTCCAACATCGTTGTCGAAAAAATATGAAAGGCATCAATTCATTAACACCCCGGCAAACCGTTGCCGAGCTCGACCGCTATATCATCGGTCAGGCAGACGCCAAACGTTCGGTGGCCATCGCCCTGCGCAACCGCTGGCGGCGTCAGCAGGTCGAGCCGCCGCTTCGGGAGGAGATCGCGCCGAAGAACATCATCATGATCGGGCCCACCGGTGTGGGTAAGACCGAGATCGCCCGTCGTCTGGCCCAGTTGGCCCAGTCGCCGTTTCTCAAGGTGGAAGCCTCCAAGTTCACCGAGGTCGGTTATGTGGGGAGGGACGTGGAATCCATGATTCGCGATCTCACCCAACTGGCGATCAACATGGTCACCAAGGAGGAGCAGGAAGGCGTCCAGGAAAAGGCGGCGGTCATGGCCGAGGAGCGCTTGCTCGATCTGCTCTTACCGCCCGTGGGGGGGCAGGCCGGAGTGGCCACCACGCCTGCCTCCAATGTGATCCCGCTTGGCTACGAAGGCGGCGATCGCCGGGATGAGAGCCGTGCCCAGACCACCCGCGAACGGTTTCGCGAGATGCTCCGCAAGGGCGATCTCGATGATCGGATGGTGGAGATGAGCGTCTCCGCAACCGGCGCTACCCCCGTGGTCGAGGTCTTTTCCGCCTCGGGAATGGAAGAAATGCAGAGTTCGCTCCAGGATGCCTTTTCCAAGTTTTTTCCCAAGAAAAAGCAGACCAAGAAGATCAAGGTGCCCGAGGCCCTCGAACTGTTGAAACGGGAGGAGGCCGAGCGACTGGTGGATCACGAGAGCGTCAGCGAGAAGGCCATTCGCCGCACCGAGCAATCCGGCATCATCTTTCTTGACGAGATCGACAAGATCGCCGCCCGCAGCGGTGCCGGCTCCGGCTCGCCCGATGTCTCACGTGAAGGCGTGCAGCGCGATTTGCTGCCGATCGTCGAGGGCACCACCGTGACCACCAAGTACGGCCCGGTCAAGACCGATCACATCCTCTTTATCGCCAGCGGCGCCTTTCACATGGCCAAGCCCTCGGATCTGGCGCCCGAGCTTCAGGGGCGTTTTCCGATCCGGGTCAACCTGCATGCATTGGGGGAGGAAGAGTTTTTCCGTATCCTCACCGAGCCGCAGAATGCGCTGATCAAGCAGTATCAGGCCCTGCTTGCCACCGAGGAGATCAATCTGATTTTCGAGGAAGAGGCTATCCGCGAGATGGCCAGAATAGCGGTTCAGGTAAACCAGAAAACCGAGGATATCGGTGCCCGTCGCCTGCATACCGTGGTCGAACGGGTGCTGGACGAGGTCTCCTTCGATGCCTCGGACCGGGAAGATCTCACCTTCACCGTCACCGCGGACTATGTCCGCCGTCAGTTGGACGATATTTCCGAGAACCAGGATTTGAGCCGATATATTCTGTAAACGAGGCGGGGATGAAGCTTGAGGACATCGATCCGGACCTGAAATACTGTTCGCAGTGCGGCGATGAATACCGCGCTGAAATGGAGACCTGCGCCTCCTGCGGGATTACCCTCCAGTGGGGCCATGCGCTCCTTGCAGCTGGCGCCGGCAAGAGTGCTGCCCCGCAAGCTCCGGTGGGCATCGCTCCTGAAGAGGCGGCGGTCAGTATCCGCAAGGGGCCGATGCTGCAGATCAAGGAGTTACAGCGCTTTTTACAAAGCCGCGGCTTGGCCGCAAGGATCGCCAAAGAGGAGGGCGCAGGCTGTGGATGTCGCGGGCCGGAGGTGATTCTCCAGGTGCGGGAAGGGGATCTGCAGCAGGTCATGGCCCTACTTGCCGAGGAGTACTGGTCGAGCACCGGTCTGGACGACCACGATACCCAATTTGCTGGCGCGGTGTTTGATGAACGGGAACAAGAGACCCTCTGCCCGGCCTGCGGCTACCGTTTTTCCACCCGTGAAACCACCTGTCCCGACTGCGGACTGTGCTTTGGTTGAATTCATGCCAACAGATGGCGGAGAACGATCGCGTGTTTGTGATCTAAGGGCAGTCCTTCTTATGCCTCAACTCCTTTGGGTGAAGCCAGGGTGAGGCGCATGGAACAGGCCTCGCCCATCATCACCCTCACCACGGATTTCGGTCTGCGCGATACCTATGTGGGCCAGATGAAAGGCGCCCTGCTGCAGGGCTGCCCATCCGCGACTCTGGTCGACCTCACCCATGCGATTCCGAGTTGGGATGTCCTCGCCGCCGCGCTCACCCTGCACACCAGCTATCCCTATTTTCCCGTCGGCACGGTGCACCTCGTCGTGGTCGACCCCGGCGTCGGCAGCAGCCGCCGGATTCTCGCGGCCCGCGGCGGGGATCAGTTTTTCGTCTGCCCGGATAACGGTATCCTCAGTTTCCTCCTTCACGAACACCGCCTGCAGGCGGTGCATCGGGTGGAGATGGACCTAGCCGCAACGACGATCAGTCCGACTTTTCACGGTCGAGATATCATGGCCCCGGTTGCCGCCGCTTTGGCCGGAGGGGCGGGACTGGAAAAATTCGGAGCAAAACTTGCGTTCTCCTCCCTTGAACGGATCGATCTTCCCCAGGCGGAAATTGCTGACCACAGGATGAACGGGCAGGTGCTGTCCATCGATCACTTTGGCAATGTGCGCACCTCGATTCGTCTGGACACCCCCCTGCGCAATCCGGCACATTTTTCCGCGGTGGTGATCAACGAATATCGCATCTCCACTTTCGTGACCCATTACAGTGAGGCTCCTATCGGTGCTTTGCTCGTTCTCATCGACAGTTCCGGCTTTGTCGAGGTGGCGGCCAATCAGGCGAGTGCGGCTGCCTTGATCGGATGTCGACCCGGCGATGCATTATCTATCGAATTTGAGTAAAAAGAGAGGTATACTTACTCTTGCAAATCTTTCTGTTTCACCTGCGTCCGACGCATAAGGAACGGAAGAAATGGATCGGCAACGGATCACAGCATGCATCCTGTTGCGAGTTGTCCCCACCCCCTTAAGTTTACTAAGAGTTTGCCTCTCAACTCGTTTTCTTGAAAGGAGAAGATTGTATGAAACAACTGGCCAAGTTTTCGGCGATTGTCGTGGTCTCAGCAGCGTTGACCTCCTGTGCAACCAATCAACAGACAGGAACCGCTGTCGGCGCTGGTGCGGGTGCCGGAATCGGCGCCATTTTGGGACAGGCGATTGGACATAATACCACCAGTACCCTGGTCGGCGCCAGTATCGGTGCCGCCATCGGCGGTATTGCCGGAAATCAGATCGGGGCGTACATGGACAATCAGGAACGTGCCCTGCGGCAGCTTTCCGATGCTAGCATCCAGCGTGACCAGGATGTGCTGACCGCCACCTTCAAGAGCGATATGTTTTTTGATTATGACTCCGCCCAGCTGAAACCCGGTGCATACAGCGAGCTCAACCGGGTGACCGGCGTGCTCAATCAATATCCGCAGACCACGATCACCGTCGAGGGGCACACCGATTCGCGTGGATCCGAGGCGTACAATCAGCAGTTGTCCGAACGCCGCGCCGAGGCGGTGAAGACCGCCCTGGTGCAGCAGGGGGTCGATCCCCGTCGCATCGATGCCGTCGGTTATGGTGAATCCCAGCCGATCTCCTCAAGCGATGCCATGAATCGCCGGGTGAATATCGTCATCAACCCGATTCGTCAATCCAACGGATCGTATTGAGATACTGCCTGTTCTGCCTGTTGCCCTTGATCCGTATTCAGGGGCACAGGTTGTACCCTGTACCTTTTCTCTCTTTCTTTCCGCATTTTTTTGCTTCCCTTTTTTCTCTCACCTATAATACAGTTGTAGCAAGCAGTTACCTGTCTCGTTGTTCTTGTATGACCAAACCTTACATTACTACAGGAGGAGGAACGCATGGCTGTTAAAATCTTGATCAAACGGAAAGTGGCAAAGGAACTCACCCCTCAGCTGGATGGTCTGCTGAAAAAATTGCGGGCCCTGACCCTTAACCAAAAAGGCTATATTTCCGGCGAAACATTTTCCCAGTTGGATGAACCGGGGGTCAGCATGGTCATCAGTACCTGGCAGAGTTTGGACGACTGGCGGGCATGGACCTTGAGCAAAGAGCGGATCGACTTGCAGGAGCAAATCGATAAACTGCTCGGCGCGCCGACCAAATACGAAATTTTTGAGAACGCCTGATTGTCATTCTCGACAAAAGCCCCAAGAATGAAGTTTTGAGCTTTGTAACCCTCTGATTTTATAAAACGTTAACGCCAGAATTCAACTCGAAAATGAGATCTCTCCCCCCGGTCGAGATGGCACCCGGGTGGCGTGGCGCCTCTCGGGGCAACCCGCGATTTCGATGTCATCCCGAACGAATGTGAGGGATCTCAAAATCAGCACCTTGAGCTGAAGATCAACGGGAATCTAGAGGTTTTGACGTTGTACGAAGCGATCCTGATTGCGTGATAGAAAAAACGGCGGTCCATCCTGATGATGGGCCGCCGTTTTTGCGTTATGGGGGCTGGGTTGGTTCTTCCGCAGGTTTCAGAAAGCAGGCTTACCGTTTCCCTTGCCGTTGCCCCGGCCATTACCGTTACGGCGCTGATTGATCTCAGGTTGGCGCATCAGGACTTGGAGCGAGCGAGGCCCGCAGAGGTCGGTGATCTTATGGAAAAGGTCCGATGACGGGCGAACGCTCATATCCTTGAGCACCTGGATATCCACCTCGCCGCGGTTGTCGAAATGGAGAGTCAGCAGCACCGGTGTGGCACCGTGGTGCTGATACAAAAGCTCCTTGAGCTCCATCATATGCTGGCGCGAGGTACGGTTTGCCCGCAGGGTGATCACCGCTCGTTCCGTGTATTTTTCCAGGGCCTGTCCCAGGGTTTTCACCTCCTGGGCGATGATCTTGGCCCCCCGCTCTCCCTGTTGCACCGCCCCCAATACCACCAGCGGCTGGTCGCTGAGCAGCAGATCGGAACATTCGGCAAAGGTCGAAGGAAAGACGATCACCTCCATCTTGCCGCTCATATCCTCCAGGGTGGTGAAGGCCATGCGATCACCCTTTTTCGATTTATGCTCCTTGTAGCTGGCAATGAGCCCGCCTATACGCACCATCTGATCGTCGCGCAGTTTTTCCACCCCGGCTATTTCCATGTCCACCGCCCGCTGCAGATCTTCCATCACCCCCTCAAGGGGATGACCGGTGAGGAAAAAGCCCACGGTTTCCTTTTCCGCTGCCAGTTTCTCCAGGTTGGGCCATTCATCCACATCGGCGGGCAGTTCAACCTCCACGGCCTCGTTCTGTTTGGCCGCGGGCTGGCCCAGGGCAAACAGGTTCATCTGGCCGCTGAGCCGGTCACGCTGGATCGCCTTGGCTCGATCGATACACTGGTCCAGCATGGCCATGTACTGCGCGCGCTTGCCGTTCATCGAGTCAAAGGCCCCGGCCTTGATCAGGCTTTCAATGACCTTGCGGTTGACCTTGGAGCTGTCGACCCGGCTGCAGAAATCACTCAAGGACCGGTAGGGGCCGCTGGTCTCACGCTCCTCGATGATCGAGTCCAGGGCAGCGCCGCCCACGTTTTTCACCGCAGCCAGACCGAAGCGAACCCGGTCGTTGATGACCGTGAAATCGGTGAAGGATTCGTTGATGTCCGGGGGCAGGACCTCGATTTTGAGGCTGCGGCACTCGTTGATGTACTTGACCACCTTGTCGGTGTTGTCGTAGTCGCAGGAGAGCAGGGCAGCGAGGAACTGGGCCGGATAGTGGGCCTTGAGGTAGGCGGTCTGATAGGCCACCAGGGCATAGGCCGCGGAGTGCGATTTGTTGAAGCCGTACCCGGCAAACTTGGCCATCAGGTCAAAGATATAGGTGGCCTTGTCCTCGGGGATGTTGTTTTTCTTGGCCCCGGCCATGAATTTGCCGCGTTCGGTCTCCATGACCTCGGGAATCTTCTTGCCCATGGCCCGGCGGAGAATATCCGCATCGCCCAGGCTGTAACCCGCGAGGATGTTGGATATCTTCATGACCTGCTCCTGGTAGACGATAACCCCGTAGGTCTCCTGGAGCACAGATTTGATCTGAGGCAGCGGGTAATCGGCGGGCCTGCGGCCATGCTTGGTCTCGACAAAGCTGTCCACCATACCCGAGTCCAATGGGCCCGGACGATACAGGGCCACCAGGGCGATCAGGTCGGTGAACTGTTCGGGCGCCATCTTGATCAACAGTTCGCGCATGCCGTCGCTTTCCAGCTGAAATACGCCCAGGGAGTCGCCGCGGCAGAGCAGGGCATAGGTTTGGGGGTCATCCATCGGGATCTTGCGCAGGTCCACGTCCTTGTCCAGATCGTAGCGGATGAGTTTCAAGGCCCGGTCAATCACGGTCAGGGTCTTGAGGCCGAGAAAGTCGAACTTGATCAGCCCGGTCTTCTCGGTGTACTTCATCGCGTACTGGGTCAGAATCTCCTTGTTGGGCCCGATGCAGACCGGCAGATACTCGACCATGGGTTGGGGCGAGACCACCACACCGGCGGCGTGGGTCGACTTGTGGCGGGACAATCCCTCCAGGGTCTGGGAAATAGTCAACAGTTCCCGCACCTCCGCATCCTTCATCGCCTCGCGCAACCGGGGTTCCTTTTCGATCGCCTTCTTGAGGGTGATCTTCAGCTCTTCGGGCACAAGTTTGGCGATCTTATCCACCACCGGCAGGGGGATATCCAAAACTCGGCCCACGTCGCGCAACACCGCTCTGGCCTTCATCGACCCATAGGCCACGATCTGGGCCACATGGGCATCGCCGCCGTAGCGACGCCTGACGTAATCGATGACCTCGTCCCGCCGATCCTTGCAGAAGTCGACGTCGAAGTCCGGCATGGAGACGCGTTCCACATTGAGAAAACGCTCGAACAGCAGGCCGTAAGGGATGGGATCGATGTCGGTGATCGACATGCAGAAGGCGGCCAGGCTGCCCGCTCCGGAGCCACGTCCCGGGCCGACCGGGATTTTGTGATCCTTGGCCCAGTTGATAAAGTCGGCCACAATCAAGAAGTACCCGGAAAATCCCATCTCCTGGATAACGCCGATCTCGTACTCAAGCCGCTCCCGGTAGGTCGCCTCGGTTTCGTCGCTGAACTCGCCCATCTCCCGCATGTGATCCATGCGTTTTTTAAAGCCGTCCCAACATGCCTGGGAAAAGACCGATTCCAGGGTTTCCCCTTCCTCGATCGGGAAGATCGGAAAATAATGGTTGCTGAAATCCAGCTTCAGGTCGCAGCGCTCAGCCACCTCCAGGGTGTTGCTGATCGATTCGGGACAGTAGCTGAATTGGGCTGCCATCTCCTCGCCGGATTTGAAGTAGAGTTCGTTGGTCTCGAAGCGGAACCGGTTGGGATCGTTGATGGTCTTGCCGGTCTGGATGCAGAGCAAGACCTCGTGGGCATAGGATTCCTCCTTGGTGAGGTAATGGCAGTCGTTGGTCGCCACCAGCTTGATGCCCAACTCCTTGGAGAGTGCCATCAGTCCTCTGTTGGCGATGGTCTGCTCCGGCAGGCCGTTTTCCTGAATTTCGAAGTAGAGGCGGTCGCCAAAGACTTTCTGCAACTCCAGGGCGCGTGCTCGGGCGACGTCCTCCTCGTTGTGGGAGAGGCGCCAGGGGATTTCCCCCTTGAGGCAGGCGGTGAGGATGAGCAGACCCTCATGGTGGGCATAGAGGGTTTGGCGATCGATGCGCGGCCGGTAGTAGAATCCCTCGGTTTGTGCCAGCGAGGCCAGTTTCATCAGATTTTTGTAGCCGGTCTCATTCATGGCCAGGGCGACGAGATGAAAGTTATGCCCGGCGCTGCGGTCATGCAGGTGCATGCCGTTTTCCGCCATGTAGAATTCGCAGCCGACCAGCGGTTTGATGCCGGCCTTCTTGGCTTTTTCATAGAACTCCAGGGCCCCGTACATTGCGCCATGGTCGGTGAGGGCAACGGCCTCCATGCCGAATTCCTTGGCGGTGTCGACCAGGTCGCCGACGCGGATGGCCCCGTCGAGCATGGAATACTGGGAGTGGACGTGAAGGTGAACAAAGGGAGTTGGCATAAATTTACTTAATTGCGATTATTTATTTGGTTTATGGGGGTGCGTTGGGTGCTGAAAGGTGCAAGGGAAAACGTCCTCAGGGGCCCCTCCTTGATTTTCAACGACATGCTCCCCTTAAAATTATCGAGTCAGATTGGACAGGAGAAAACTTGACTCTTAACGCTATTAATCAGTCGAGAGGATTTTACTTCGGCTGTATTGGCCTTGTTAGAGTTATATTTTTAATGATACTCATTATGTGATATGGAGATTCGATATCTTTTGATTCAATTATTATTGATCTGCCGTTAAACATATCGTTTGCTGCAGATTTTATAGGCTCCAAGTCACTCAAACTAAAATAGGAATCATCAATACACATAAAGTTGTATCCTTGAGATTCATCATATACAAAAAATATTATTTTTGCTTTTCTGCATATATTTACCAATCTTTCAATTCTCATATTTAGCAATTCGCTAATTTTTATAAGATTATATTCTGGATCAGTATGTCCTTTTGAAGTTGCTATGTCAGCAAACTTATGCCAATTATAATGCGCAAGTACATAGCCATGGTTCATATCCAGTGTGTAATACCCAAATGTTGAATCTAAATATTTTTTAATATCTTTTTGAGTTTTACTTTTTGCTAAATTATTTATCTCTTCATAAGTGGACGTTTCAAATTTGATTCCAAGCCCATATTTAATATCAGTGTAGTTTTCATTTTTTATGCATGCAGTTTGGGTTGATTTGTCATTATATTTTAAGTCAATGTTTTGATTTTTAAGAATTTTACCTATTGAATGCGGTGTAAAAAAACCATTATCAAAAGGCAAGCTAGCTTGAATGATTCCAAGTTTTGAATAAAGATTGCGTTTCGTAAAACATCTAAATCCAGCTGGGATTATTGCAACCTCACCAGAGTTCATTAACATTGTCAATTTATATAAACTAAAAAATTGTTTCAGAGATCGTAAATTAGAATTTTTAATAACATTTATAATTATACGTAAAAATATTTGTATTTTTTTGAAAAAATTATTTAACTTAAAAATCATAAATTAACCTTTTTATTCAGACGCATAATTAAAATATTATCTGAATGCAATGTTATCTCATAACATTATGACATTTCATGTGATATATATCGGAGATATATGTTAAAAAATGAATTGACAATTCGCTTGATTTGCATTTTTTAATAGATTCTATGGCTCAGTTATCCAGGATGTGCGATAATAATAGTTAATCATTTATACTTTTCTCAATGATCTTCAACGGTCAAGGTAATTCCGATACTAATTGACTCGACTATTTTGCTTCAGATTCCAGCCCGCCTTTCTGTCATATATCACACTAGATAGAAAAAAATTGAGTGAAGTCGGGATGATACTCAAAAAAATTTCAACCAGCCGTTCATGTATAGAGGTATCTCCTGGTGGGCGGCATTTCGGACGGCCCCTTCTGCTGGTGCTTGGTGGCAACGGTCTGAAATATACAGAGCGAACCATCTTGGAAGGCCAAGGAAACGCCCGCAAGGTAGGCTAACCACATCCTGTAGCACTCCTCTCCGATCAACTCAACCGCCCGCTCTTTATGTGTTTCGAGGCGTTGGCACCATAATCTGGTCGTCCGTGCATAATGTTCCCGCCATGCTTCAACGTCATGCACTTCAAAACCACAGGCTTCGATTGTAGAGAGGGTATGCCCGATATGATCCAATTCGGATCCTGGAAAAATATATTTCAAAATAAATTTTCTTCCTGGTGTAATACGGGCAAATTTTTTGGGGCTATGCTTTGCCCGTCGCGTAATGCCATGATTGAGGAATATGCCACGATCACGCAGGAGAGACTTCATTTTATTGAAATACGTTGTGTAGTTGGCAATGCCGATATGTTCATACATCCCGATGCTGGCAATTTTGTCAAACTCTCCGGACAGCTCACGGTAATCGCGAAGTTCGATAGTGATCCGATCCGTCAAACCGAGTCGTTTTATTTTTTCTTGTGCAAAATCGTATTGTTTCTGAGAGAGCGTCACTCCATGGCCAATAACTTGAAATCGCTGCACTGCGTGGCACAGCAAACCGCCCCATCCGCAGCCGATATCCAAAAAGCGGTCTCCCGGCTGAAGCCGGAGTTTACGGCAAATCATGTCGAGTTTATTCTGTTGCGCCTGTTCCAGCCCCTGGTCCCAGGAGGTGAAATACCCACACGAATACTGCATTTCAGGGTCAAGGAAGAGTCCGTATAACTCATTGGAGATGTCGTAATGGAACTGAATAAAAGACTTTTCATCTCGTGCAGATTGAACTCGTCCGCTTTCGTTTCCTCGAAATTGGTGACTAAGTTCGATCTTGCTTTTCTTGGCAAATAAAAACGGAAGGGCCTGTCTGAGCAGATACCATTTGTTGAGTCGTTTTTTGATCTGGCTGGAAGGTACTCCGACTGTTCTTGCACCGCGTTTGCGAAGCATTTCATAGAAATCAATCAGATTGCCGCCATTAAAATCAATTTTTCCGGTGGCATATTGGCGGAGAAAGTTTTCCAAAGTGGGTTTTCGTAAAATCGTACTCAATACCTCAGGGCCATGTATGGATATATGCCATTGCTCCGAAGCATTATCTCCCAGAGGAATGTAAGAACCATCCCATAAACGTATGCAAATATTGGCATCTGCTCTTTCTGCAAGATGTGCAAATATTCGTCGAGCAGCATCAAGGTATCTTCTGTCCAGAGTTTTGTTGATCATGATTAACGTCGGAGGCAAGGTAGTTTATAAAGAAGGCTTGGAGCCGCAACCCCCTCTTTCGAATTTGCTCACTCAAATCGGGCAGAGGCTTAGCTTTGTCAGAGAAGTGTGGGCAGAATTTCCTGGGTTACGTCTTAGGCGTTATCCTAGAAAGAAGTTGGTCAAACTGCTTTCAATTTTTGGGAACAGGGAGTTGAAACCGTGGCCACCCCTGGTCGAGTAAGCCCTTCCGGTTCCGCCATGATACTTGCGGGACAACTCACAAGAAAATGTGGTTCGCCCTCTATTGTTGGCTCACTCATTGACATCGCTACAATGTGGCATAAGAATAATACGCAGCTGGTAACGTTTTCAATGAATACCCATTTAACTCGGTGCATGTTTGCCGTTCTCTGAAAAAACCTCGGGAACGACGTTTCGAGCTTCGTAACATGTTGATTTTACGATGCGTGGCATTCAGGCTTTTGACTCTTCACGAAACCATCATGATTGTGAGCCTTTTTCTTTCTTACCCTAGGAGGACTTCATGCGCAGGTGCCCCTTTTTCAAGACAGATACCCGAAAATTGAATAAGGTCGAAATTCTTGTAAATCGTTATCCTGGAACTGCAACAGTTGAGCTCCCTTGGTGCTCTCACAAATATTCCCCGGCGACACGATTGAAAGTGAATACGATCATGAACGGCGAGACGAAACTCAAATGCGGGGGAGACTTTGACAAATGCCCCTTATCTCGAGGGCACTTTGTGGATTACTAAGAGATCCGCCCTCCCTTTTTCGCTCGAATTTTACGCTTTGGCTTGCAATACTGCGTTTGCGACGGATACGGAAAGGAACGCCTTGAAGGAAGATAAACCGACAGCGGATACCCTCCCTGTCAGCAGTGGTCTGCTCCTGATGGGCATCAATCACCGTTATTTGGGTGCGTTCTTTCATATCTATTCTTGTTGTGACGGCTTCTCCCCTTTCTTTTTACCTTTACAGATTGCCCGTTAGCCGCAGCCATGCAAGCATTTGCATATTCTACACCATCGCATCCGGTAACGGGATCGTAGTCCATGGTGCATGCTTGGGGGCGAGCTCTGCACGCACCCGTGACGTCGTTTCCCGGGCATATTTGAGTCGCCTGACAATATTCCCATTCGGCACAATCGCTATTGGAAGTGCATTTATATCCTTCGGTTGCATATGCCGCTTCAAATATCACCATCAGGAATATTACAGATATTGTTAGTGTGCCAATGGGTTTGCTGTACATGTGCATTTGAACACCGTGAAATATGGTTGTCACTGGATCTTTTATCCTTTTGAAAAAAGGATGGACTCGAAAAATGTCAAAAAAAACTGAAAATCACGTACATTCTGAATCAATATATTGCAAAGATCGAAGCGTCGTGCTGATCAGGACAGAAGATCAGCCTTGACCTGGTCAAAACCAAGACGATCGATCATGCGGCCCATGCGCTCTCTCCTGGAATTCTCCTTGTAATAAGCAATGATCCGGGCCACCATTTCCAACGCATCCTCGCAAGGCAAATCCTCCACCAGGAGATCCGCCAGTCTGGGCCATGCCGATCCGCTCCCGCCGATCATCACCGACCAGCCCTTGGGGGTACCGTAAAGGGAAAGATCCTTGATGCAGTTCTCAGCACACTGGATCTTGCAACCGGATACCCCCATCTTCATCTTGCTGGGGAGCGCCATGCCGTTGTAGCGCCGGTCCAACTCCATCCCCATCTCGAGACTGTCCTGCTGGGCCAGGCGGCAGTACTGAATGCCAGGGCAGGCCTTGATGCTTCTGACGCACAGCCCTACGGCATGGCCCGGATCCATTTCTAGATCCTTCCAGGCCTGTTCCACCTGGTCCTCGTTCAGACCGATGATGGCAATCCGGGCCGCACTGGTAATTTTAATTTCTGAAACCTTATATTTTTCCGCCACATCGGCGATCGCACGGAGCTGGTCCGGTTTGACCAGCCCACAGGGCATGTGGGGGGCGATGGCGTATTTGATATCCCCGGTTCCCCGCTGGCGGATGACGCCTTTTTCTCCGTCTTTGAGCATGGCTCTCTCTTTGTTACACGATGGCTTCAATGTCTATACACTGCCCCTGGTATCAGGGATAACAGGCCGGTACCTGCACAATGCAGTTGCTTGAGAAGCCTATATTCGTCGTTCAACCATATTGTTCTCGCAAAAAGGTCCGAGAGCGAGATTTGCAGCTTCGAGACCTACCGATTTCACAAGAGGTAATTTTTAGATTGTTGTGATTGCCACCAAAGCTCAGCATAAAAGGACGATATCTCTCACGTGCCTTCGAGATGACATCCAGGTGGAGCGACATGCCTCGATAGAGCCGCCAAAGCGATGTCATTCCGAACGAATGTGAGGAATCTCAATATGCATACCTTTGGATGATCAAAAGGAGGCGGTGTTTCCAACCTTCCTTGGCGGGGTTCACGCCCGCTCAAATCCCCCTGGCGCCTTCCTTCAGTACCTCGGCAAGATTCGCCCCCTCGAGCCGTGCGCCGCGGAGGTCGGCCTTGATCAGGTTGGCACCCTTGAGGTTGGCGCCGCGAAGGTCGGCCCCGCGGAGGTCGGCCCCGGGGAGATTGGCATAGACCAAGATCGCCTTCTGCAGGTTGGCCTTGTGGAGATTGGCGCGGCGGAGGTTGGCCATGCTCAGGTTGGCTCCGTGCAGATCGGCCCCAGGAAGTTGGGCCTGAATGAGGTCGGCCTTGCCTAGATCGACTCCGGCGAGGTGGCACCCCGGACAGTTCTTGGCCATGGAGGCCACCGTGGCTTCGGTGTCATGCTGGGAAAAGCTGCTGGCAGCAGGGGCTTCGGTGAGTTGCGGCTGTCGCGCTGTTCTCCGATTTTGTTGCTCCTTTTGCTCCTGGGCCTTGCGTAGGGAACGGCGCATGCTCTTTTGGCTGCCATTCTCGGCCACAAAGATGGACTTGCTGTCTCCAGCTTCAAGCCGAGCCTTGTAGCGAAGCACCCCGTTGCCACTGGCCAGTCGGAATTTTTCCGCGTTGGTGGCATACACACTAAAGCAGCGGAGATCGCCGAACCACCATTTCTCCATGCGAAAGCAGAGTTCGCCGCCCTCGCTCACATCCCATTTCCCCTTGTCCTTATCGCTTTCCAGGTCGCTTTTGGCAAAAATTTTTCCAGACGGATCAAAATAGAGGTGCGCTTGCTCATTAAAGGCCTGCAGCTGCAGGGTATTGCCCTTGACCAGATCCATGACTGCAACGGCGGACAGCTGCTCTGCCCCCTTCTCCTTGACCAGGGATTCGACCGTGGTTGGCGCACAACCGAAGAGGGCAAGAGAGCCGAGCAGGAGCGGAAGAAGAGCACGTCGCATAGAACACCTCTTTTGTCTGAAATGTTGACAAGTTAGGGATGGGTTACTCAAAGGGGGATGGTGACCGGGAGCTATAGTACACCAGGACGGGGATTTTTTCCTCCCTGAATTTGGCTTCGTGTTGCGGGGCTGCAGACTACCGCAGTGAAGGGCCCAGGGGATCGAGAGGATCATCGAAGCCTGTTCCATGATTTGAGGACTCGCCACGGATATGGAATCGTTCCTGAATGCGGCTTAGAGGCACTAAATCGTCATGGCGATCGGAGGGGGTGAGAAAGGAGAGCAGTTTGGTGCGCAGCACCGTGGGGTTCAGCTCGCCCTGAATGGCAATCACTCCCTCCATGATGATTTTCTGCAGCAGCAGTTCCTGGTTGGTCCGTTCACGCAGGTTGGCGGCAAAGGGAATGAAAAAGAAATTGGCGAAGATGAGGCCGTAGAGGATGGAGGTCAGGGCCAGGGGCACGGTCTTGAGGATAATGCCGGTGTCGTCGATACCAGCAAGCATGGGAATCAGGCCCGCCACCGAACCGACAATGCCGAAGGCGGGGCAGAAGTCGGCAATGGTGCGCAGGACCCGTTCGGAATCCTCGCGCCGAAGCTTGAAAAAATACATCTCGGTGTTGAGAATGTCGCGGATCTGCTGCGGGCCATAGTTGTCGACCAGACAGCCCAGGCCGCGGCGAAGAAAGAGGAGCGAGGTCTCGTTCTCGTCTTCCTGCAGGGAAAGGATCCCCTCGATGCGCGATTTGATCGCCAGGTTGATGAGAATGTTGACAATCTCCGCCTCGGATTTGAGGCGGCTGCCGTAGGAGGAACGAACCACCCGCCAGACGATCCGCAGCCGCTGCAGGCGAAAACTGAGCAGGGCGGCGGTGGCACTGCCGCCGGCCACGATCATCAGGCTGGCAATGTTGAAATAGAGCGGCAATTTTCCCTTGATAAGAAAACCACCGAAAAAGATCAGGCCGCAGAGGAGCAGGCCGAGGAAGTTTTGCAGCTTCACGATGAGCAATCACTGAAAATGAGCGGGCGGGGGTGCCTGCACCTGAGGCAGTTCCTTGGAGAGAATGATCTCCACCCGCCGGTTGATGGTCCGGTTTTCGTCGTTGGTGTTGGGACGGAGCGGCCGATAGAAACTGTAGCCGGTGACCTGGAATTGGGTCGGCGGCAGGCCGGTGCTTTCGATGAGAAAACGGGCCACGCGGCTGGCACGGGCCAGGGAGAGTTCCCAGTTGGTCGGGAACCGGTTCGTGTTCACCGGTCGGTCGTCGGTATGTCCGATGACGTTGATCATGTACGGCGTCACTTTGATAAGCGCAGAGAGTCTTTCAAGGGATGCAACCGCCTTGGCGGAGAGCTCATCCTCGCCCGAGGCAAAGAGCAGATCTCCGGTAAGGATGATGCGCATGGTCTTGTCCGGAATCAACTCCACCGAGGCGAACCGTTCCAGTTTCTCCTTTTCCACCGCGATCTTGGAAAGATCGTAAATTTTGGTGATCAATTCCGACTCTGGCCGGGAGTCCGTTTTTGGGAGTTCCGGAGGGAGATCGACCGCCGGCGCAGTGTGCTCCCTTGCCTGCTGCGGTGCCGGCTGAGGGGCAGACGATGGTTGCTCAGGCGTGGGTTCAGGGGGCTGCCGGGCCTGATCCTCGGCCATAGGGTGTCGAACCAGCACATCCGCGCCGCTGGTTTCCCGGGATGGAGGCAGGATCTCCTGGGCGTTTTCCGAGATCTTCAAGCTCACATCCTGGGAGATGGGATGGAACACCAGGGAATTTTGTCCATCACTGACCTGGACCGGAATATTTTCATCGGCAACCTTGTTGGGAACGCCATGGGCCGCAATCTGTTGTTGGCCCTTGAGGTGGGCAAAGAGGGTCAGAAAGAGGATGAACATGGTCATCATCAGATCCGACCAGGCAATGGACCAGTGCAAGGGCCGTGGAGGCGTGCGCGACCGGTAAAAAGAGTCCTCGATCACAAAAACGGGCTGTAAATTCTGCTGCCAGCCGTGAGGCTGCTGCGCGTTGTCGAGAATGGTGTTCCGACCTGATGGGGTGTGGTTTCCTGGTTCGGGAGCAGGGGCTTGTGGTTGAGTTGCAGCAGGGGCATTCATAGTTGCTTTTCGGCTGAACCAACAAATATCTCAAGGAATATTTCAGGGAAAGAGACTGGCCGGGGTGTTCCCTCCGTCCATAGAGAACATTCGCTCTGCTGGAGGGCCCTGTGTCGGTATCCAACGTCCTCAAACACTCTTCTTCGATGAAGGGGATACGAGATTAGGAACTCACCTGGGGCTCCCCGGCACCAACGGTTCGGTTGCGGCCCTGCTGTTTGGCCTGATAGAGGTGTTGATCGGCCAAGGCGACAAAGGTGTCGACGGTGTGAGGATCGCTGTATATCTGCGGCACGATGGTGGCCAGGCCAACGCTGATGGAAACATAGGGGGAAACCTCAGACGCACTGTGGGCAATCTGGAGGTCCTGGACCCCCTGTCGAACCCGCTCGGCAAGGAGTTCGGCGCCCTCTGCATGGGTATTGGGCAGGATCAAGGCAAATTCTTCGCCGCCATAGCGGGCCGCGAGGTCGGCCGGGCGGCGAATGTGCTTCTGCATGGTGTCGGCAACCGCGATCAGGCAGCGATCCCCCTGCTGATGACCGTAGGTGTCGTTGAATTTCTTGAAAAAATCCACATCGAGAATAATGAGCGACAACGGTACCTGTTCCCGTTGCGCCCTGCGCCATTCCTTGTTGAGATAGTTGTCGAACATGCGCCGGTTGGCAATGCCGGTCAGGCCATCCTGCACGCTGAGGAGAATGAGCTGCTCGTTGGCCAGTTGCAGTTCACTGGTTCGTTCGTTGATGGTCTGGACCATGGTGTCGAGACTGTGGGCCAGTTTGCCGATTTCATCCGTACGCTGCATGTCCAGGCGGAGCGTGAAATCCTTATCCTGCTCGATGACTTGGGCATGGTTGGTGAGTTGCTGAATAGGCCGGAGGATGACGTGCTGGAGAATCAGGTTCAAGATGATGACGATGATCAATCCCGAGACAATCACCAATGCCGATGCATACCCCATGCTCGCGATCCCCTTGCGGGTAATCTCCCGGGGGAAGAGGTACTGGACGCCGAAGACCGGCTGGCCGTTGACATCGGGATAGCCGGCACAGGACTTGATGAATTTGCCGTTGTTGAATTCAAAGAAACTGAGCCGTTCCTCCTCTTGGCCGGAAGGGGCCTGCTCGAGAGGGTCACAGATCGTCTTTGTATTGGTCAGCGGGTAGAGGACCTCAAAGGGAATCCGGGTCTGTTCCTTGAGGGGCTCCATGGTGGCTTGGTCAAACAGACGTCCCATGATCAGATAGCCGTGGTCAGGACCGGAGCCATCGGAGTGAAGGATGGTTTGGGTTGAAAACAGCAGTGGGCCGAATTGGCTGTCCACTATTCCAGAGAAGCTTTTTGTGTCCTTGTTCCTGAATCTGACCAGGAAAGGATGTTCGGATGAAAGTCGTTTTGCTTGCAAGAAGGGAAAGGCCAGTGGTTGCTCGTTTTGCACCGTCGCCCCCCAGACGATGGTCCCGTCAAGACGGCAAAAAAGCAGGAGGTTGAGATGATCTGAACTCAGGGTCTCTTCGTTGAGGTTACTGGCGATAAATTCCTCGGACTGTTTATCCATGAAAACATAGGAATCATCCCAAACGGCCCAGTCGTGGCAGAGTCGGTCCAGGTGGACGACTTCACGATCGATGGCATAGCGGATGCGTCGCAGGTTTTCGCCGGCCTCGCGGTACTCCAACTCAAGGAAGCTGGGGAAGATGATGAAACGCTGGATGAGAAAATCGGCACCGCCCAGAAGAGCGAATAAAACCAGGATAATGACAAAGACCTTACGTCGTATGGACATTCCTGTCTCCTTGATGGCCTGTGGTCTGAAGTTATCATTTCTCTTCCATGGACGTCATTATACCAGGTCCCGAAGGAAAGCCCACAGGACTGCAACCCAGCCCAGAGAAAACAGCAAAAAAATCCCCCTTCGCCTGAGAGCGTTGGGGGATGGTTGAACAGACAAGAACGGATAAGTTACTTGTCGTTTTCTTGCAAGGACTTGACCAGCAGGCCACCGGCCAGACCCAAAAGACCGATCTCCTTGATCTGTTTTTTGGCAGCCAGCGACATCTTGGTCATCATGCTGCGGCGCAGGGAAACTTTGGGCAGCTCCTGCGGGGCCGCCTGCATCAGCAGCTCCATGTCGCCCTTCTTGCTCCCGAAGTAGCGGCCGTTGGGACCGATCTGTACCGCTTTGGAGGTGAGCCCAACCGCGCCTTTCTTCACGTACTGGGCCACCTCGGAGTTGGGGTCATCGAGATCACCAAAGATACGGGCCCGGGCCAGGCAGGTCTGCACGCAGGCTGGCTCCAATCCTTCGGCTACACGGGGCATGCAGTAGGTGCATTTGTCGACCTTGCCCAGGCTGTTGTCGTCTGCCAGGCTTTCGTCGACGTAGCGGGCATTGTAGGGGCAGGCGTCGCGGCAGGCACCGCAACCGATACAGCGTTCACGGTCAACCTGGACCGTGCCGTTGAAGGGATCCTTCCAGGTGGCGCCCACTTCCATGGTCATGGTTTTGCCGGTCTTGGCATCCTTGAAGGTCATTTCGACCGGATCCGCCGGACAGACCGGCACGCAGGGCGGCTCTGCGCAGTGGTTGCACAGGCCGGGATAATAGGTGGCCGCCATGCCGGAGCTGGTAAGGCTCGGTCCAAGGCGGAACACCCAGTTGCGGTCATGTTGAGCGGGGACCTCCCACTCGGCTTTACAGGCGATGACGCAGGCGTGGCAGCCCACGCACTTATCGACATCGATGATCATGCCATATTGCATAGCTACTCTCCTTCAGAGGTAAACGTATCGCTCGATAACGGGAAATTCGGCCCCACGATCAGCTGACTTTGATGAGTTTGACGAAGTTGTTACGCATACCGTGGGCGCCGGTCTCCGGATCGACCGCAATCTTGGTGATCAGGCTGGTGTCATCGACACCCTTGCCCACACCAAGGGTCAACTCCGGATTCATCGAGCCGAAACCGTGGTACATGTACACGCAGTCCTGACGGATACCCGGGGTGACCTTGACCGTGGTGGTGGTGCGCGATTTGACACCGTCCTGATTGATAAAGGAGACGGTGTCGCCCTCTTTGAGGTCAAGCTTGGCGGCAACCTTGTCGTTGACCCAGACCGGATTGGAGTCGCACTCAGCCAGGAGCCAGGCATTATTTATGGTACGGTTGAAGGTGTGGACCGGTGAGCGGCCATAAAGCAGGCGCATGAATCCGACCGGCGGCTGTTCGACGGGGATGTAGGTGGGGATGGCCGGTAATTCGGCGTCTTCGAGATCTTCGTTGTAGAAGAGGACCTCGAGATCCAGATCGCCGTAGGGATCCTTGCCCGGCTGGAGGTGAATACCGCCCTCGGCCTTGATCGAGTCGATGGAAAGGCCAAGCGGCGCCAGCCGTTTGTTGGCCAACTCTTCCTGAGTCTGAACCGGAATCTTGTCGCCAAAGCCCATGCGTTTGGCAAGCTCATTGGTGATATAGATGCTTTCCTTACGCTCAAACCCGGGGGCGACCAGCGGCATACGCGGCGCAATGTACTGCTGCTGCTCGTCGGCGAAGTTCCATTGGGTGCCGGTCTTGATCACGTCGTACCGTTCCAGGTAGGAGGTGTCGGGGAGGAGGATGTCGGCAAACATGGTGATGTCGGTGGGCATGACGTCCACGCACATAACAAAGTCCATCTGCTCCAGCATCTTGATCGTCATCGCTTGATTGGGGATGGTCTGAATCGGGTTCTGGCCCCAGACAACGCAACCCTTGATCGGATAGGGCTCGCCCTCGATGGCAGCCTTACGGATCAGATCGGTGGGCGTGCCGGGAGGGGAGAAGGGATAGATTTCCTCTTCCATGTGGATGGCTTCGGTGTGATGCTCACCTTTGGGCCAGGCGATCTTGGCCAGTCCCTTGGGGCCCTTGGGCGGAACAAAGCCGCCTTTGACACCAAAGGCGCCGAGAATGCCGGTGAGGCAGGCGAGGGCGCGCTGACGCTGAAAGTCGTTGCCGTACCAGGATACGTGACGGCCGGGGTGGATGGCGACATTGGGCATGTTGGCGGCCAACAGTTCCGCGACCTCCTTGATCTGGTCGGCGGGGATGTCGCACTCTTTGGCGGCCTTTTCCAGGGTCCACTCCTTGATCCCCTCGGCCATCTTGTCAAACCCCTCACCGTACTCATCGACAAAGTCGGCGTTGTACTTCTCGTTCTCGATGAGGTAGTTCATCACCGCCAGCAGAAAGGCGGTATCGGTGCCGGGTCTGATCTGGACCCAGATATCGGATTTGGCGGCCGAGGCGGAGTAGCGCGGGTCGACTACGATCAATTTGGCGCCATTTTCCAGCCCCTTGAGGTAGCGCTTGACATGGGAGACGTGGATGTTTTCGCCAAAATGACCACCGATCAACAGCAGGACCTTGGTGTTGGGCATGTCAACATCTTCATTCGGCGGCAGGCCGATGGTGGCCATGTAGGCGGTGTCGCGGATACCGCGGCACTGGAAGAACGAGGCCTCGGAGATGTTGGGGGTGCCCACGGTGTGCTCGAAAAAGTGCATCGGATAGGTGGCGGTGGAACCGTGGGGAAACATGGCGATACCCTTGGCACCGTACTTGTCCATGACCTCCTTCAGCTTGGCGCCGCAGGTGTCCAGCGCCTCCTCCCAGGAAATACGCTGCCATTTGGGGGCTCCGCGCTTGCCGACGTTTTTCAGCGGGTATTTGAGGCGGTCCGGATCGTAGAGCAGCTTGACGCCGGCATTGCCGCGGGCGCAGATGGAAACGCCGTTGTCAATCGACTTGGGATTTCCTTCGAGCTTGATCAGGCGGCCGTCGCGGATTTTTCCGACCAACTGACAACGCCAGAAACACATCTCGCACACACCACCGACCACGGTCTGGGTGTCTTTGTAACTCCCCGGTGCAACCAGGGGTGCTTTAACAACTCCTGATTCTGCTTTTGCCGCTACCTTGGACAGCGGCACGGACGCAGCGGCAATCGAGGCGGCTTTGAGGAAATTCCGCCTGGTAAGGTTCATTGCCATTTACTGTTCCTCCTTGGTGAAAAAATCAATTAACCGTATCGACACCGCATAAAAGGGGTGTCGAGCTTCTTGTATCCATTTTTCCTGAAAACGTTCAAACCACGGCCGGAATAGAGTGCGGAGAAAGAGATCCTCTTCTTCAAACTTGGCTTCACCGGCCAGTGCAGCCAAAAAATCGAGTTCAAAACTGAGATGGTCGGCAGGCTCGGTCTCGTCAGCCAGATCGTAGCCGTGCTCGCGGTAGAAATCCCAGGTACGCTCGGTGGCTTTTCCCTGAAAGGTGCCGTCACCGTCTATATGAACGGAAGCGTAGAGGGGGAGGGTGCTTCGTGGTGCGGAGGTGATGAACAGCCGCGTGTATTCGGTGCGCAGGTCGTCAAGGGGATCAGGGGTTTGCGCTCGCCAGTCCCGGATGGCTGCCAGTTCTTCCGACCATTCCAGGGAAGCGAGCAGGGATTCCAGTGCATCGAAGAGAGGGGGCCCGCAAAATGCCGCATCCGGATAGCGTGTGGTCAACGACAAAAACGAATAAAGGGAGCTGAGCGTTGCAGATTCAGTCGCCGAGGCGTCTTCCTGGTCAATGGGGGTGCTGTGGGTGGCCATGGCTGTGTCGTGTAAGAATCAGTGGTGAAGATCCTGGACCATGTACGGGGTAGGAGTAAACGGTCGAAGGTAACTGAGCAAATTGTACATAATACCCAATTATTGCTGTTCCGGTCTTCATCGGATACACCGCAATTTGTCACAAAAAATCGGGCACACTGTAGCATACTATCACCTATTCCACAAGCTACCTTAACTTAGAGCTAAAGCTTTCCTTTTGCCTGTCCGAAAAGACGATAAGGCCAAGGTGTGTATTCAGGGAAGAATCCGCATCGCAACGGCTCCTCCATTATTGATAACCAGGGACGGACTATCATGAAAATCGCAGAATCCTCTCTCCAACTCGCCAGTTCCCACACCTCCGTTGAATACTACGAGCGTCGCGAATCGCTGACCATGTGGCGTCAGGGAAGAAGTTCGCTCAGCAGTGAGCAGGTCAACGGGGAAAATGATCAGCTCAAAAGCCAGGCCCATGCTTTCGCAAGCCAGGCAGCCAAGGTTTCGCTTTCCGATGCCGCCCAGCAGGCGGCCACCGCCACCGCGACAGGTGAGACCAGCGAGGTGGAGGAGCTCGCCGAGGATGGGGAACTGATGGATAATCTCAACATGCGTATTCTTCGCAGCCTGTTTGAAAAGTTGACCGGAAGAAAATTTCGCATGTTCAACTATGGCGCCGTGCAGAAGGCGATCCATGCCGCACAGGCCTCCGAAGCCTCCACGCAACCCCAAGGTCAGTCACAACGGGTGGGATGGGGCGTTGAATATCGCAATCAGGAGCTCTATCACGAATCGGAATCGACCCAGTTCACTGCCCAGGGGGTCGTGACCACCGCCGATGGGCAGGAGATTGCCATCGGCCTGGAGATGAACCTCAGTCGCAGCTTTACTACCGGACGTGAAGACGTTCTTCAACTCGGAGATGCCAAGCTCAAAGATCCCTTGGTGATTAATTTTGAAGGAAATGCGGCCCAGTTGACCCAGGACACCTTCAGTTTTGATATCGATGCCGACGGGGCAGAGGATCAAATTGCCTTTGTTGCGCCTGGTTCAGGCTTTTTGGCCCTGGATCGTAACGATGACGGCCAGATCAACGACGGCAGTGAACTCTTTGGCGCTGCAAGCGGTGACGGCTTTGCCGATCTGGCTGCGTTTGACCAGGACGGCAACGGTTGGATCGACGAGTCGGACGATATTTACAGCAAGCTGCGTATCTGGACCAAAAACAGTGCCGGCGATGATCAGCTCCTGGCCCTAGGCGACAAGAATATCGGCGCCATCTACCTGGGCAGTGTCGCCACCTCCTTTGATCTCAAAGACACCGAAACCAACGAGTTGCAGGGCAGGGTTCGGGCCTCCGGGCTCTTCCTCTTTGAAAACGGAGGGGTGGGGAGCATGCAGCAGCTGGATCTGGTCGCCTGAGGCAAAATTCGGGTGTAGGGATGGTTCTCTCGCTTGGATGGTTGACGCTTGACGCCCGGGGCTTCTTTCGCTATAAGGCGGGGATAGAAGAGCCATGGAGGCAACTGTAACCAACCGGAGGAGCGTAATCAATGGAGCTGGAGATTCCCGCTGAAGTCAAGGGCAGGCAAGAGTTGGTGGTGAGCAAGGAAGATACCGCAGCCAAATACGGTAGTGGACTGGTCGAAGTGTACGCCACCCCGGCCATGGTGGCCTTGATGGAAAAGACCTGTCTGGTTTCCGTGCTTCCCTATCTGCCCGAAGGGCACGGCACGGTCGGGATCAAGATCGATGTGAGCCACAGCAAAGCCACCCCGGTGGGGATGAAGGTCACCTGTGAATCGACCCTGGTCGAGATCGACCGCAAGCGATTGGTCTTCGAGGTGCTGGCCTCCGATGAAAAAGGGGAGATCGGTCGTGGCCGCCACGAACGTTTTGTGATCAATACCGCCAAGTTCATGGAAAAGCTCTAATCCATCTCTCCATCAATTGATGCGTTGCTTGCAGGCTCAGCCCTGAAAGCCAGCGCCCAAGCCGGGACGTCGCCCCGGCTTTTTTTATTCGACCGGCGCCTGATAACGGTTGAGCACACCGTAGAGCATGTCGGGCAGGTCGTTTTTTTGTCGGGAACTGCGCTGGATCTGCTTGAGACATTTGTCAAAGGTGAGCGGTTCGCCCATGAAGATGTGACGGAGCAAAAGCGAGATCAGGCGGGTGATGGTGGTGAGGTTTGAGATGCGCGACTGCAGTTCGTGGTCGCGGTCAAAGGCCGTGGAGGCAAAAATCTCGACCGGTTTGCCATCGACCTCGCTCACCGAGAGATACCATTTATTGCGATCCCGGTCGATGGCGCGGTAGCGCTTGCCGTCGAGCACTTCAGGCAACTCGGCTTCACTGGCAATGGTTTGGGTGAAGTTTTGGGGGAGAATGGGTTCGTCGTGATACTGCTGCCAAAGGGTACGAACGGCTTCCGGGTTGGTCCGCACGGTTTCGGCCAGGGCGTCACAGGCCGGGCAGTAGCCGTCTTTGCTGAGCGGCGAATCTTGCCGGCATCCGCAGAGTGAACAGGGCTCGGTTGTTTTTGAGGTCAAGGCGTAACTCCATGGGCAGAACGTGGCGACGAGGTCTTCTTTCTCCAATGGCGGCCAAAATACAACGCCTCGGGCAAAAGAACAAGCGTGATTGCCTTTATTTTTCCGTCGTTTTCACCTCTTGTAGCGGCCGAGGGGCCTTTTCCCTTGCAGATTCATACCGGCTTGGTACAATCTTCCACCTTGTGGACGGACCCGGCCGTATTTCATTCTTATAGCATACCCAGGAAAAACGATGGATTACAGGGAAACACTGAACCTGCCGCAGACAAAGTTTAAAATGAAGGCGAATCTCACCCAGCGGGAGCCCCAGGTGCTCAAACGGTGGGAAAAGGAGGGCCTTTATCAAAAGATTCAGCAGGCGGCAGCCGATCGACCCCTGTTCATGCTGCATGACGGCCCTCCCTACGCCAACGGCAATATCCACCTGGGCACTGCCTTTAACAAGGTACTCAAGGATATCATCCTCCGCTCCAAACGCCTGGCCGGTTTCAATGCGCCCTATGTTCCCGGGTGGGACTGCCACGGTCTGCCGATCGAGCATAACGTCGATCTCGAGCTCGGCGCCAAGAAACAAACCATCTCCACCCTGGGCAAACGCTCGGCCTGCCGCAAGTACGCGGAAAAATGGATCAAGACCCAGCGCGAGCAGTTCAAGCGGCTGGGGGTGATCGGCGACTGGGATACCCCCTACCTGACCATGAACTTCCCGTACGAGGCGGCCATCGCCCGGGAGTTCAACAAGTTTCTGCTCTCCGGGGCAGTGGTCCGCTCCAAGAAGCCGGTCTACTGGTGTGCCACCTGCGGCACCGCCCTGGCCGAGGCCGAGGTCGATTACGCCGACCACACCTCGCCCTCGATCTATGTCAAATTCAAGGTTGTGGATGATCTGGGCGCAGTCGTGCCCGAGTTGGCCGGCAAGCAAGTCTCGGTGCTCATCTGGACCACCACCCCCTGGACCCTGCCCGCAAACCTGGCGGTGGCCTTCCATCCGGACTTTGAATATGCCGCGGTTGCGGTCCAGGGCGAGATCTGGATTCTGGCCAAGGAGTTGGTCGAATCCTGCATGCAGCTCTTTGAGCTGAGCGACTATTCCATCCTCGCCACCTTCTCCGCCAGCGGCCTTGAGGGCAAACACTGCCGTCATCCCTTCATGGAGCGGGACTCGCTGATGGTGCTCGCTGACTACGTCACCGCCGATTCCGGAACCGGTTGCGTCCACACCGCACCGGGCCACGGCGCCGACGACTACCAGACCGGCCTGCGCTACGGACTGGAAATCCTCTCGCCCGTGGATGACGAGGGCCGCTACACTGCCGAGGCCGGCCGCTATGCCGGTGAGCAGGTGCCCCAGGTCAACAAACGGATCATCGCCGACATGCTGGCTGAAGGCACCCTGGTCAAAGAGCTGGCCATTCAGCACAGCTATCCCCACTGCTGGCGTTGCAAGGAGCCGGTCATGTACCGGGCGACCGCCCAGTGGTTCATCTCCATGGAGAATCTGGATCTGCGCGCCAAGGCCCTGGCCGCAATCAACGAGGTGAAATGGACACCCTCCTGGGGGCAGCAGCGGATTTACGGCATGGTCGAGGCTCGTCCCGACTGGTGTCTCTCCCGTCAGCGTTCCTGGGGTGTGCCGGTGACCGTGTTCAGTTGCACCGAGTGCGGTGAGATCCTCAAAAACGAGGAGGCCTGTGCCAAAATCGATACCCTGTTCGGCAAAGAGGGCGCCGATGCCTGGTTTAAATACGAGGCCGCCGATTTTATTCCTCAAGGGACGACGTGTTCCTGCGGCTCGACAAGCTTCAAGAAGGAGTCCGACATCCTTGATGTGTGGTTCGACTCCGGCACCAGCCATGCGGCGGTGCTCGAGGAGCGTCCGGAGCTCCATTCCCCGGCCGATCTCTACCTCGAGGGCAGCGACCAGCATCGCGGCTGGTTCCAATCGTCCCTGCTGACCTCGGTCGGCACCCGGGGACGCGCACCCTACAAGGGTGTGCTCACCCACGGCTATGTGGTCGATGGCCAGGGCAAGAAGATGTCCAAGTCGGTGGGCAACGTGGTTGCGCCCCAGGAGGTGATCGACAAGTACGGTGCCGAGGTGCTGCGACTGTGGGTCTCCAGCGAGAACTATCAGGACGACGTCAAGGTCTCCGACGAGATTCTCAAGCATGTCTCCGATGCCTACCGCAAGATGCGCAACACCCTGCGCTTTTTGCTGTCCAACCTCTACGATTTCAATCCGGCCCAGGATTGCGTTCAGGACACTGATCTGCAGGAAATCGATCGTTGGGCCCTTACCAGGTTTGCCGATTTGAGCGAGCGTGTCACTCGGGCCTACGAGCGCTACGAGTTCCATTCGATCTACCATGCGCTGCACAACTTCTGCGGGACCACCGTCTCGAGTATCTATATGGATGTGCTCAAGGACCGTCTCTACTGCTCCGTCCCCGACGGACCCGAGCGCCGTGCCGCACAAACCGTCATTTACCGCATCCTTGACGGTCTGTTGCGCCTGATGTCGCCCATTCTCTGCTTCACCACTGCTGAGGCCTGGGAGCATCTGCACAACCTGGACGACAAGGCGCCGCTCGAGCAGTCGATTTTTTTCAGCAGTTTTGCCACGGTGGATGATGTCGTCAAAGACTCCGCCTTTGATGAGCGTTGGAGTAAATTGCTCAGCCTGCGGGGCGCCATTACCCGTGTGTTGGAAGGCGCCCGCCGCGACAAGGTTATTGGCCTTGGCCTGGATGCCGAGGTGGTGTTGCAGCTCAGCGATGAGTGGCGTTCGTTTCTTGACGGCCGCCTGGAACAGCTCCGCGAGCTCTGCATCGTTTCCTCGCTGCGCCTGGCGGAGGGGGCTGAGGCCGGGCTGGTGTTTGCAAGCGATGAAACCCTGGCCGGGGTGAAGACCGCGGTTGCACCCGCTCCCGGCGACAAGTGCGAACGCTGCTGGACCATTTCCACCACTGTCGGCGGGGACCAGGATCATCCGGCGCTGTGCGCCCGTTGCGCCGCGGTCGTCCGTCAGCTTGCAAGCTGATTTTTTTTCGGCCTGACCGATGCTCGTCTTTTTTTCCATCATTCTCGTGGTTATCTGTCTCGATCAGGTCAGCAAGTTCTGGATCATGGAGCACTTTGTGCTCCATGAGAGCCAGGTGGTCATCCCGGATCTGTTCAACCTGACCTACCTCACCAACAACGGTGCTGCCTTCAGTATTCTCGCCGGGCAACCGGCCCTGTGGCGGCAGGTCTTTTTTCTCTGCACGGTCACGGCGGCCCTGGTCTTCATCGGTATTGCCCAGCGCAGCTATGGTCGTCGCAGCCTCTGGTATACGGTGGCGCTTTCCCTGATCGCGGGCGGCGCCATCGGCAACGTGATCGATCGCATTCGTTTTGGTTTTGTCATCGATTTTCTGGATGTCTATGTCGGCTCCCATCACTGGCCGGCCTTTAACATTGCCGACTCTGCGATCACGGTTGGCGTGCTTGTTTTTATTGTCACTAATCTTCTGTTTGATCGTCAGACGACCAAGCAGTCCTAATTTTTTTCCACTCGTCGTATCATGAAAAAAACAGCAATTCTCTTTCCGGGACAGGGGTCCCAGTTTATCGGCATGGGGCAGCAGTTCATCGAGCAGGACCAGGAGGCCGCGGCCATCATGGATCTTGCCGAGAAAATTTCCGGGTTTCCCCTGCGCAAGCTCTGCTTCGAAGGGCCTCTTGAGGATTTGACCCGGGTTCTCTACCTGCAGCCTGCGCTCACGGTGATCAACCTCATCTGTTTTCAGCAGTTGCAGAAACTGGTGCCTGGACTTACGCCCGCTTTTTTTGGCGGCCATTCCCTGGGCGAATATTCCGCCCTCTATGGTGCGGGCGTGCTCAACCTCGAGGATACCCTCTCGCTGGTCACCAAACGTGGCGAGTTGATGGAACGCGAGGGCGCGGCCAACCCCGGAGGCATGCGGGCCGTGCTCGGGCTTGACATTGCCGCGGTGGAGCAGATCCTTGCCGACTATTCCGGTGAAGGCGTTGCCGTGGTGGCCAATCACAATACCAGTGTCCAAATTGTCCTTTCCGGTGACGATGCCGGTTTGCAAGGGGTCGGAGCGCTCTGCAGCGAACAGGGAGCCAAGGTTATCCCGCTCAAGGTGAGCGTGGCCAATCACAGCCCGCTGGTTGCCGGCGCGGTTGAGGATTTTGCCGCCTTCATGGAGGGGGTCACCTTCCATGCCCCGCAGGTGCCGGTGCTGTTCAACGTGACCGGCGCAGGCGAAACCGATCCGGCAACCATCAAAGGGATCATGGCCCGGCAGATCGCCTCCCGCGTGTGCTGGCTGCCGATCATCGAGCAGATGGTCAAGGAAGGGGTCGAGGTATTTGTCGAACTCGGCCCGAAAAACGTGCTCACCGGCATGATGAAAAAGATTTTGCCCAAAGGCTCGGGCATCACCTGCCTGCAGGCGGACAGTCCCGAAGCCCTTGCCAAGGTGGCCGAGGCACTTGCCACGGAATAACCGCCTGCACCACCATGTTTTTGTTCTCGCTTGACAAGACGAGGCATGTCGGGTATTAATCGCAATTTTCCGCATGCAAAACCGGTGACGGACGCCTATGTGCGTTCGCCTGGGGTTACTGTTCATTCAGCACCGTAGAGATCATGTTTGAAAATTTAACCGACCGCCTAGAAAGCGCGTTTAAAAAATTACGCGGCCACGGCAGGCTGACTGAAGAGAACATTCAGGAAGCCATGGGCGAGGTGCGGAGGGCGTTGCTCGAGGCGGATGTCAACTTTGGCGTCGTCAAAGAGTTTATCGCCACAGTCACCGAAAAGGCCATCGGTCGTGAGGTCTTGACCAGCCTCTCTCCAGGGCAGCAGGTCGTCAAGATCGTCCACGATGAACTGGTCGAGTTGCTGGGAAGCCAGGCGCAGCCGATCAAACTCGACGGTCGCCAGCCGGTGACCATCATGCTCGCCGGTCTGCAGGGCTCCGGTAAAACCACCACCGCAGCTAAGCTGGCCCGTCAGCTCAAGGAAAAGGGGCGTAAACCCTTTCTCGTGCCTGCCGACGTCTACCGCCCGGCGGCCATTGAACAGCTGCACGTGCTCGGCGAGCAGGTCGGTGTACCGGTCTTTGATTCGACCACCGAACAGAAACCGGTCGATATCGCCCGTCGTGCCCTTGCCGAGGCTGAGGCGAGCCAGTACGACACGGTGATCATCGATACCGCCGGTCGTCTGCATGTCGACGATGCCCTCATGGCCGAGTTGCAGGAGATCAGCCGTGCGGTTCAACTGACCGAGGTGCTGTTCGTCGCCGACGCCATGACCGGCCAGGATGCAGTCACGGTTGCCGACCGGTTCAATACCGATCTCGAGATCACCGGTGTTGTCCTCACCAAGATGGAGGGCGATGCCCGTGGTGGTGCGGCCCTGTCGGTCAAGAAGGTCACCGGTAAGCCGATCAAGTTCGTCGGTATCGGTGAGGCGGTCGACGCACTTGAGGTCTTTCACCCTGATCGAGCTGCCTCGAGAATCCTCGGCATGGGCGATGTGCTCTCCCTGATCGAGAAGGCCGAGGCGGTTGTCGACAAGAAGAACGCTGAGAAGCTGGCCAGGAAAATCCAGAAAAACGCCTTCACCCTGGAGGATTTTCTCGATCAGATCCAGCAGATCAAAAAGATGGGCAGTTTGGAACAGATCATGGGCATGATTCCCGGGATCAACAAGCTCAAACAGCTCAAGGATGCACCCAAGCCGGATGAGAAGGAGCTGGGGAAAACCGAGGCGATCATCCGCTCGATGACCCTGAAGGAGCGGCGCAACCACCGCATCATTGACGCCAGTCGTCGGGTGCGTATCGCCAAAGGGTCCGGCACATCGGTGGCCGATGTCAACCGAGTTTTAAAAAGTTACACCATGATGCTCAAGATGATGAAAAATCTGAAAGGGAAAGGCGTCATGAGCGGCGGCAAGCGCCGCAAGCTCCCCAAGGGGCTCGTTCGATAATAGTTACCGCATAAACTCAATGAGGCTCGGCAGTGGTCACTGCGGGAGCACCATCCATCGGAGGATATTAGACAATGGCAGTTCGTATTCGTTTGACAAGAAAGGGTCGGAAAAAACAACCGTTTTATCGTATCGTGGTCTCCAACAGCGAAGCACCGCGCGATGGTAAGTTCCTGGATATCGTCGGAACCTACAATCCGATGGCAAATCCGGCCGTCGTCGATATCGACACCGAAAAACTGCAGGGCTGGATCGCTAAAGGTGCCACTCCTACCCAGACCGTTTCCAGCCTGATCAAGAAACAGGCCGCCGGAGTGGACGCTGCAGCGTAAATGAGAGCATTGATCGAGTTCATCGCCGGAAAGCTGGTCGATCAACCGGACAAAATCGAGGTTACCCAGCAGGAGGACGAAGAAACCGTCACCCTAGAGCTGCGCGTGGCCCAAGAAGATTTGGGAAAGGTGATCGGCAAGCAGGGGCGGACAGCGCGGGCCATGCGCGCCGTCCTTGCTGCTGCAGTTTCCGATGAGGAAAAACGTACCAGGCTCGAAATCGTCGAGTAGTGGCCGAAGAGATTGCTGCAAGCGAGCCGGCATTCGTGCTCCTGGGGACAGTCACCCGTCCCCATGGCATCAAGGGAGAGTTGAAGGTCCGCCCGTACACGGCCCGGCCTGAAAATTTCTCCCGTTACAGCATGCTCTATCTTTCCGAGTCCGAGCATGGGCCCAAAACACGGTGTGTCAGCCGACAGGCCCGGGTGAACGGCAATCAGGTGATTCTTCGCCTGGACGAATGCAGCACCCGCAACCAGGCAGAGGAGATGGTCGGCCATCTGGTGTGGCTGGCCACCGAGGATCTCCCGCCCCTGCAAGCGGATGAGTTTTACCTGCACACCCTGATCGGCAAGGATGTGCAGACAGTGGATGGCCGCAAACTCGGGCGGGCCGAGCATCTGCTCAGCGGCAGCGAACAGGATATTCTTCTTGTCAGGCACGGCAAAGAGGAATACCTGATTCCGATCGTGGACGGCTTCATTCATTCGATCGAGGGGAATATCGTTTGCCTCGACCTGCCCGAAGGGCTTCTCGAAATCAACGGGTAGGGCGAATAGGCAGTTTGATGTTCATCGATTTTTTGACCATCTTTCGGAGTTTTTTGCCTCTCCGTTGCAGGAAGGTATTGTTCGCAGAGCCCTGGCAGAGGGCAAGATTACGGTCGGGGTGCACAACATCCGTGATTTTGCCACCGACCGCCACAGCATGACCGATGATCGTCCCTTTGGCGGCGGCGAGGGCATGGTGATGAAACCCGAGCCGTTGAGCGGTTGCCTCAAGGCTGCGCGGCGTCAGCAAGCGCAAACACGGGTCGTTTTGCTCAGCCCGGTTGGCAAACGGCTTGACCAACCTACGGCAGAGCGGCTGGCCTCCTATGAGCAGTTGATTCTGGTCTGCGGGCGCTATGAAGGTGTCGATGAACGGTTTCGCGAGCGCTATGTCGACGAGGAACTCTCCATCGGCGATTACGTGCTCACCGGCGGGGAACTGGCCGCACTTGTGGTGCTGGATGCTGTCATTCGACTGATCCCAGGCGTACTTGGGTGCGGAGAATCCGCCAGTAACGACAGTTTCAGTTGTGGCCTGCTTAAACATCGGCAGTATACCAGGCCTCGGATATTTGAGGATATGGCGGTGCCGGAGGTGTTGCTCTCCGGGGATCACGCGGCCGTAGCCAGGCACAGGTTGATCGAATCGGTTACAATGACGCTCGCGCGTCGACCGGATCTCCTGAAAGATATGACATTTACTCCCGCTGAGCGCAAGACACTCCGGCAGGCAGGACTGCTTGCCGAGGTGGATGCAGCAGCCAGGACGCCGGCGAGTGAGGAAAGACGTGAAAATTGATGTGGCATTGGTTCACTACCCGGTGGTCAATCGGGTAGGGGAAACCATCGGTTCTGCAGTGACCAACCTTGATCTGCATGACATTGCCAGGGCCGGGCGCACCTATGGGGTCGGGAACTACTGGGTGATCACCCCCTTCAGTGAACAGCTGGAGTTGGCTTCGCAAATCGTCGGCCACTGGACCGATGGTCACGGCGCCCAGGTCAACCCGGACCGGCAGAACGCGTTGTCGATCATCAGGCTCTGTGCCACGATCGAGGACGCCCTTGAACAGGCAACCGTTGCCTATGGGGCCCGGCCGGTGGTGTTGGCCACCTGCGCCAAGAAACAGGCGAATACCCGATCCTATGCAACCATCCGGGAAATGATTCGCCGCGATACACCGGTTGTGCTGCTGTTCGGTACCGCCTGGGGACTCAGTCCCGAAGTGATGGAGATGGTCGATGGCGTGTTGCCGCCCTTGAGCGGACCTACTGCCTTCAACCACCTTTCGGTGCGTTCCGCAGCTTCGATTATACTCGATCGATTGCTGGGACGGTCCGGTGCTTGGGACGAGGAATACGAATAACAGTTTCGCCGAATTTTGCGGGCTGTTCACAATACGAGAAAGTTTGAGTCGGATATATTTCGGGATGATTTGGAGGCATCCATCGACAGGGCTGTCGGATGAGGCCCCGGTCGTAAATCAATGGAGAAGGCGATGAATATTTTAGATAAGATCGATTTGGAACAGATGCGTTTTGACATGCCGGACTTTCGTCCCGGCGACACCGTAAAGGTTCACATCCGCATCATCGAGGGAAATAAGGAGCGTGTCCAGGTGTTCCAGGGGGTGGTCCTCAAACGCAAACGCGGGACCATGAACGCCACCTTTACCGTTCGCAAAATTTCCCATGGCGTCGGCGTGGAGAAAACCTTTGCCTTTCACTCACCGCGTATCGAGAAAGTGGAACTGGTCACCCAGGGTCGCGTTCGTCGCTCCCGTCTCTACTACCTGCGTGAGCGTCGTGGTAAAGCTGCACGTATTCGTGAGCGGGGCATTAACTAACAGAGAATACGGTTTCCGGAGAGAGCTTCTCTCCCGGCTATCCGCTCTTTTTCATGGACAGGCATCCAAGCATCGTCACGATGGTTGGATGCCTGTTTCTTTTTGACCAGATGTCTCGTAGCGCTGAGATTCATGGCTGAGCGAGTGTTGATGAATGTCCCTCTGATGGCCTCGTTGCCTGATCCGCAAGCTCTTGAGGATACCTTTGCCTTGGAACGGGCCCTGCGCGCGCAGGGATTTAGCCGTGTCGCCGGGGTGGACGAGGCCGGACGCGGCCCCCTGGCCGGACCGGTCGTAGCCTCCTGCGTTATCCTCCACCCTGAGCAGCAGACCGATCTTTTCTTCGATTCCAAAACCCTGAGCGCGGGCAGGCGGGAAGAACTGTACGCCCTGTTGCAGGCGAGTCCTGCCCTTATCGGCGTCGGCATTGCCGATGCCCGCGAAATTGAAG
The DNA here is from genome assembly GCF_963665445.1 of uncultured Desulfobulbus sp. Classification (GTDB taxonomy): domain Bacteria; phylum Desulfobacterota; class Desulfobulbia; order Desulfobulbales; family Desulfobulbaceae; genus Desulfobulbus. The sequence goes on from NZ_OY762276.1 coordinate 530,723, forward strand.
CCCTCAATATCCTCAAGGCCTCACTGTTGGCCATGCAGCGTGCGGTGGATGACTGCCGCGCCCGGAACCAGGGTGCTGGCCCTGATTTTCTCCTGGTCGACGGAAAATTCAAAGTGCCCCTCGCAACCAGCCAGTTGGCCCTTGTCAAGGGAGAGTCTAAAAGTGCCTCCATTGCCGCGGCCTCCATTGTGGCCAAAGTGACCCGGGATCATCTCATGCTTGAGGCGCACGCCCATTTTCCCGAGTACGGGTTCGATCGACACCAGGGCTACCCGACCAAAGCCCACCGTGAGGCCCTGCGGAGACACGGCCCCTGCGTCCTGCACCGCCGGACTTTTCGCGGCGTGGCTGAACTGGTTGCCAGCGAGTCGACTCCGCCACCAAGTCAGAGCGGGCTCTGGTAGGACTGGAGGACCATGTTCTGGAACAAGAAATCGACGGCATCCAGCCAAGGTACCGGTCAATGGGGCGAAGCCCAGGCTACAGAGCATCTCAAGAGGTGCGGCTATACCATCCTCACCACCAACTACCGCAAACGCTTTGGCGAGATAGACATTATCGCCCAAAAGGAAGGCGTTCTCGTTTTTGTCGAGGTCAAATGCCGGCGTCACAACCATTTCGGTTCCCCCTTCGAGGCGGTCGACCTTCGTAAGCAACAACGAATCTGCCGGGTGGCCATGGAGTATATGCAGGTCCACCACGGCGGTGAATGTAGTGCTCGGTTTGATGTCATCGCCGTCCGTCCTGGTCCCGGAACGGATACGGCGCAGATCGAGCATATTGAAAACGCCTTTGATTTTTTCTTTTGAGGTGCAACACCATGGATACTAGCAATAACTCTCCGCAATCCCCCATAGCCATCACCATGGGCTGTCCGGCCGGTATTGGTCCGGAGATACTCTGCCGTCTCTTTGCAGAGCAGTCGCAGGCGGTGGCGGGCAGTGTCATTTTGGGCGACATGGGTGTGCTCAAGCAGGCCGCATCCCTGCTCGGGCTTTCCCTTGCCTTTGTGCCCTGGAATCCAGGAGAGCACATTATTGCCGGATCGGTCCCCGTCTTTCAGGTGGGCGCGCCCCTCACATTGCCCATTCGTTGGGGCAGACCCGACAAAAATACCGGCATGGCCATGGGCGCCTATATCGAGAAGGCGGTCGAACTGATCCAGCAGAACCACTGCAGTGGACTGGTCACCTGCCCGATAAGCAAGAAAAGCCTGCAGGAGGCCGGATATGACTTTCCCGGACATACCGAGATGCTGGCGGCGTTGACCGGCAGTGACACGGTGCGGATGATGATGGCCGGCAGTCGACTGCGGGTGGTGCTGGTGACCATCCATGTGGCCTTGAGCCGGGTGAGCGAACTGCTCAGCGGTGAGGAGATCATCGACTGCATTCGCACCACCTGCCTGGCCCTGCAACGGGATTTCGGGATTGCCAGACCCCGGATCGCGGTGGCAGCCCTCAACCCGCACGCTGGCGAAGAGGGGCTTTTCGGCGATGAGGAAACACGTATTATCGGGCCCGCAATGGTAGGCGCCGGGGTCGAGGCGGATCTCAGCGGTCCCTTTCCGCCGGACACCATCTTCCACAAGGCGGCAGCCGGACAGTATGATGCGGTCATCGCCATGTACCACGATCAGGGGTTGATTCCGTTCAAGCTGCTCCATTTTGCCGACGGGGTCAACGTCACCCTGGGACTGCCCATCGTCCGTACCTCGGTCGATCACGGCACCGCCTACGACATAGCCGGGACCAACCAGGCTGATCCCGCGAGCCTGCAGGCTGCCCTCACCATGGCAAAGTCGATCGTGGCACATCGGCGTCAGTGGAGGCAGCCATGAACAGAGGGCTGCTGATTGCCTTTGAGGGCATCGACGGTACCGGCAAGTCCACCCAGTTGCCGCTGTTGGCCCACTATCTCCGCTCACTCGGCCATGAGGTGATCGAGACCCGAGAGCCCACCGACGGCCCCTATGGGCGACAGATTCGCGCCCTCTACAGCAACCGGGGCCAGGTCAGTCGTGAACAGGAACTGGAGCTCTTTCTCGCCGATCGGCGACAGCATGTGCAGGCGTGCATCGAGCCGGCGCTCGACAGCGGCCGGATCGTGCTCACCGATCGCTACTACTTCTCCACAGCCGCCTACCAGGGAGCGGCAGGGCTGAACCCGGAGGAAATCTTCGCCCGCCACGATTTTGCCCCGGAACCGGATCTGGTGGTTCTTCTTACCCAGACTCCGGCCGACAGTGTGGTCCGCATCCGTGATCTGCGTGGAGAGGTGCTCAATGATTTTGAACAGCAGGATCAGCTGGAAAAGGTTGCTGCTCTCTTTGCATCCTTTGAACACCGCTGTATAGTACGCATTCACGCCGCTCGTTCGATCCCGGAGGTGCAGGCCTCCATCCGCGAAGCGGTTTTGCCACTGCTTGCCAACAAAGGTGTGTAATGCCCTGCCTGAGCTTGCCTTTCCGTTACCGAAATCTTGTTGCCCTGGGTTGCCTGACTGCCTTGCTTTCCGGATGCGCGGATACGGCCAAGGTGGCAGAGACTCCGCCCACCGCCCCACTGCCTGCCACCGCCGGCCGTGACGATGTCGACCTCAGTTGTTCCAGCTTTTATTTCCTTTGGGGGCGCCATTCCGAGTTGCTGCTGCGTTTTGAAGAGGCCCTGGAGTTTTACCAGAAGGCCCTGATCTGCGATGAGCAGGCCGATTATATCAGCGAGAAGATACCCATTCTTCTTCTGCGTCTGGAGCGGACCGGAGAGGCTTCCGCCTGGTTGGCCGAATATCTCAAGAGCCATCCGGACAAGACCGGGATGCGCATGCTCTATGCAAAGGTGCTGCTTCGCCAGAAGAAAACGCCGGAGGCAATGTACCAGTACCAACTGATCAGTGAACAGCATCCCGACGATGCCGCCATTCTCCTGTTGCTCTCGGAGATGTACATCAACGCCAAGCAGCCGGAAAGGGCGGAACCGTTGTTGCGCCGTATCATCGACCGGGAGCCCAACTCGTACCTGGGCCATATTCTCATGGCCCGCATGTCTCAGGCCGAGGGAAAGACAGACGACGCGGTGAGCCACTATCAACGGGCCCTGAAGCGAAACTGGTCTTCGGATCTGACCATGGAGTTGGGGGAGGTTCTGGTCAAGGCCGAGCGCTACGATGAGGCTGTTCGCCTCTATCGGGATCTGATTGAGCGCGAAGGGCACAATGAGTCGGCCCACGTGGCCCTGGTCCATGTCTATCTCCTGCAGAAGAAGGATAGCCAGGCCCTGGCTGAGCTCAATCGACTCAAAACCATCACCGAGCAGCCGCAAAGGGTCGATCTGACCATTGCCCGGCTCTATGCCAAGCAAAAGCAGTATGACAGGGCCATTGGGATTATAGAAAAGTTGCTGACCCGGGAAAATCTGTCCGAGGCCCGCTATTTTCTGGCAATCCTCCAGGTCCAGCAGGGCAGGCTGGGCAAGGCGTTGAAACAGATCCGTCTGATCCCGCCCTCTGCCCCGGAATATGCGGATGCCTTTTTTCTCCAGATACGCATCCTGCGCGAACAGGACCGGCTCGATGAGGCCCAGGATCTGCTGGAGCGGCAGATCAGCAGCGGCACCCTGCACAATGCCGAACTCTACATCATGCTTGCCGCCCTGCATCAGATGGAAGGGCGGGATGATCTGAGCAAGAAAGTGCTCCTCCAGGGGATCGAGGCCTTTCCCAACGATGAGAACCTGCTCTACGAGTACGGACTGATGCTGGAGAGCGACGGCGACCACGAGGCGGCGCTGGCCATCATGCAGAAGATTATCGAACTCAAACCCGATCATGCCGCAGCGCTCAATTTTGTCGGCTACAGCTGGGCAGATACCAAGGTCAATCTCGATCAGGCCTTGGACTACATTCGCCGGGCAATCGAGCTCAAGCCGGAAAACGGATATATCCACGACTCCCTGGGCTGGGTCTATTACCGTCTGGGCAAGCTTGATCAGGCAATCAAGGAGCTGGAAACCGCAGTCAAGCTCTCGCCTGAGGATGCGGCCATTCTCGATCACCTCGGCGATGCCTATCTGGAGGGGGGCAGGATCCGCGATGCGCTGCGTGCCTACAAAAAGGCACTCAAGCTCAGCAAGGATGACGAGCAGCTGAAAAAACAGATTCTTGAAAAAATCCGTATCCTGGAAAAACAGGGAGGTCGCTGATGGGTTTGCGGCTTTGCCGTTGGTCGATTGCCTGCTGTTGCCTGTTGTTGGCCGGTTGCGCGGGAAAACTCCCCCAGACCACCCCGCTTGGCGAATCGGAGGCCAGGCAGGCCATGTCCGACTGGTCGCGGTTTCTCCACACCGATCATCCTGGGGCCATCGATGCCGATTACCGCCTTCGCTGGAATGTGCTCGGCAGCAAGGGCGGCATTGATGCGGTGGTGCAGATGAAAAAACCGGCTCGGCTGCGGTTTGCGGCCAACGACCCCCTGGGCCGATCCCTCATCTTGGTGGTCTCCGACGGCTCTGCATTCACCTATGTGGATAATCGCACCGGCGAAGTGTTTCTGGGCACAACCGATTCCAAATTCTGGCACAGTTACGTGCCCGACTCCATTGGTTCCACCGACCTTTTCGCCTATATCGGCGGCTTCGTCGAGCCGGACCAGGTCGAGACCGTCACCCCCGCCTTGGATGAACAGGGGCAGGGGTATTGGTACGTGTGGCAGGATAAGCGGGCCCTGACCCACTATGTGCTGTTGGCCAACACGCCGCGTCGGATGCTGCGCCACCTCATGGTGGATCAATCCGGGGATCAGGTCCTGGATCTGCGCTACAGCGGGGTGGCGGCGAGCACGAAGGTTGGCGAAAAGAACCTGCACTGGCCGGCGAAGATCAAGGTGAGCGGGGAGGCGGTGACCGGGGAGGTCGAACTGGAGGTGGAGAAGATCTACGGGTTTTCCGTGCGCGGGACCAGCGCCTTCCATCTGACGCTGCCCCCGCATTTCACGGTGAAAGAAGTCGAGTAAGGTTATTTTTTGATGGTGTTGACGATGATCACAAAGAGGTTGTCGTCCTTGAAAAAGACCTGCTGCAGGTCGTAGCTGCGGTTGGGCTCGAGATCGATCACCACCCGCACCTTTTCCGGCTTTTTCGTTGTGCTGATACGGATCGCCTTGACGAACTTGCCCTCGGTGCGAATGCGTTTCTTGCTTTTGTCGGTGAGGGTGGTGTTGTTGAAATCGCAGAAAACCCGGGGGATCCCTTCCTCCACCCCGTGAACCGAAGGCGGATAAAAGCCGTTGAGCTTGAACATGACCATCTCCCCTTTGGGCGAGGACGCATCGAACTTCACCGATTCAAGGACCGGGTCCTTGCTGACAGGCGCGGCCACGATTTCCGGTTCCGGTGAAGGCTCGGTTGCCGCTGCCGGTTCCTTCCGAGGAGAAACGGCTTCTTGTTGCGTCTCTGCAGGTTTTTCTGCTGGCTGGGAAACCGTGGGCTTCTCGGCCTGAGGCGCATTTTTCGGGGGCTCCAGCTTCTCCTGAGCTTTTTTGTCATCCTTTGCCGGTTTCACCGTCTCCGCAGCGGCCTGCTCTGCCGGCTTTTGCGGTTCGGGTTTGGCCTCTGTTTTGGCTTCGGTTTTGGCGGGCTTTGGCTCCACAGCCTTTGTTGCTTCCCCTGCTTGGGGCGCCGACCTTATCCCTTGCGGCGCAGCAGCCGCTTCGGCGGCGGCGGGTTGTGGTGCCGGTTTTGGCGGTGTTTTTGGTGCAGGTTGCGGCTTGGCCTCGACGGTTTTTTTCTCAGGGATCTCAGAGGGGGCCTTGACAGCTGTTTTGGGGACCGCCGCACCTTTTTCCGGCCCCGTGAAGGTGAGTCTCAACGTTGAGGTCTTCGCATCGTACTGTTGGCTGTAGGTGACGCCCTTGAGGGTTTTCATATCGAACACCACCCGTGTCTTGGGTGTGTCGCCGCCGTGTACGCCCACGCGAATCCCTTGGATCCAAGTCCCGTTCACCTTGAGCTGGTTGTTGACCCCGCGCCCCTGACTCATTCCGGTGAAATCAAGTACGATCCGGGGTGATTGGCCTTTCAATGTGAATATTTTTGGACTATAGGAGCCGTTGAGTTGCAGGGTGATCTGCTCGCTCCCTGGCGAGAGGACGGAATGTTTGATTTGCTCCAGGCGTGGTGAATCCTTGGCAAAGGTCAGGCCGAGTGTGAGCAGCAGGATCAGAACAGACCGTGAAAGATGAGTGAGGATGTGCGTGTTCATGAGTCTTTCCACTGTATCGTTGTCAGGGCAGAGGAACCACTGGTTTCCCTTGGCTTGAATAAATACTAGCAAAAAATGCGCCGAATCAACGGGTTTGTCATGTGGGGTTGCGTGACGATCTCGTTGAATGACGGCTTTGAATGCGTCTTTGCCGTTTGTAGTTCAATTTCAAGATGTTTTACCGGATTACGCTACCTTTTTCTTCTTCTTTTCATTTTTTTAACACGTACCGATGATTGATGCCTGTCCCCTTGACGTAGGGAAAATATTGCCGTTGGTCCGCAAGCCGGGTCAGTATGTTGGCGAAGAACTGCATGCCGTAGGCTCCCTGCCCGATGATGCCCATCTCAATTTCTGCCTGCTGTTCCCGGATCTGTACGAGATAGGCATGTCCCATCAGGGACTGCAGATTCTCTATCATATTCTCAACAACGATTCCCGCTTTATCGCCCATCGCGCCTACGTGCCGGATGTGGACATGGAGCAGGAGATGGTTGCCGCCGGTCTGCCGCTGTTTTCTCTGGAAGCCAAGCTGCCGGTCAGCGGTTACGATGTCCTCGGGATCACCTTGCCCTATGAGCTCTGCTACACCAACATTCTCACGGCACTGAGCCTGGCCGGTCTCCCTTTTCGGGCCAAGGATCGCGACCAGTCCCATCCCCTGGTGCTTGGCGGTGGTTCCTGTGCACTCAACCCCGAGCCGGTGGCCGACTTCTTCGATGCCATCGTTCTGGGCGACGGCGAGGAGATCATTCTCGAGCTGGCCCAGCTGCTGCTGGCGGCAAAAGCGCAGACCCTGCCCAGGGAAACAGTGCTGGTGCAGTTGGCGGAAATCCCCGGTGTCTATGTCCCGAGCTTGTATCAGCCCCGATACGAGGGAGACCGGCTGGTGACGGTCGAGCCGTTGCTGCCCCGGTTTCCGGTGGTGAGAAAACGGGTCCTGCCACAGCTGAGCAGGGCACCTTATCTGCACCATCCCCTGGTGCCGGTGGTCAATCCGGTGCATGACCGTCTCGGAGTGGAGATCGCCCGCGGTTGTACCCGCGGTTGCCGATTCTGCCAGGCAGGTATCACCTACCGCCCGGTACGCGAGCGAAGCCTTGAGGAGATCATGGAGCTCGCGGAACAGGGCATTGAGAGCTCCGGTTTTGACGAGCTGGCCCTGTTGAGCCTGTCCACCGGCGACTTTTCCTGCCTGGGCGACCTGATGGGAGCGTTGATGGACCGATTTGCCGATAACTATGTCTCGGTCTCCATGCCCTCCATGCGCGTCGGAACTTTGACTCCGGAGATCATGGAACAGATCAAGCGTGTCAGAAAAACCGGATTCACCATTGCCCCCGAAGCCGGGACCGATCGGCTGCGCGAGGTGATCAACAAGGGAATCACCGAGGAGGACCTGCTGGCCACCTGTCGCGATGCCTTTTCCCTGGGCTGGAAGCTGATCAAGCTCTACTTCATGATCGGCCTGCCCACCGAAACCGACGAGGATATCGAGGGCATTGTGCTCCTGGCAAAAAAAGCCCGTGCCCAGGTCCGTCAGGGCAAGGGGCGCCCGGTCCAGATCAATCTCGGGGTCTCCACCTTCATCCCCAAACCCCACACACCCTTTCAGTGGGAGCCGCAGATCAGCCTGGAGGAGTCGCGGCAGCGGATCAGCCGGCTCAAGCAGATGTTGCCCCGGCAGGGGTTCAAGATCAAGTGGCATGATCCGGAGCAATCCTTTCTCGAGGGCGTGTTCTCACGCGGCGACAGGCGCCTCTCCTTTCTCCTGGAGCAGGCCTGGAAGGATGGCGCCCGCCTGGACAGCTGGTCGGAGCAGTTCAACCTTGAACGGTGGCACAGGGCGGCAGACACCTGCGGCATCGAGCTTGAAGCCTACCTGCGGCGGCGTGCGATCGATGAGGTACTCCCCTGGGATCATCTGCAAAGCGGCGTGGACCGGAGTTTTCTTGAAGAGGAGCAGGCCAAGGCCCAGGTGCGCGCTTACACCCCGGATTGTCGCAACCACGGGTGTCAGGGGTGCGGTTTGTGCGACTTCAAAGAGGTCCGTCCGGTGGTGCACCAGCGGCCGCAGGCGGCGAGCGTTCGCCCCAAATCCGCGCTCTCGGACCACCACGTTTTGCCGCAAAAGGGCTACACATACCGGGTTCATTATTCGCGTCTTGGCGACAGTCGTTTTTATGGACACCTGGAGATGCTGCAGCTCATCTTCCGTGTCCTCCAGCGGGCCGGCCTCGCGACGATGTTCTCAAACGGGTTCAACCCCTCTCCCAAGATCTCCTTCACCGGAGCACTGCCGGTGGGGGTGGAGAGTCTGGCGGAGGTCTTTGACATGGAGTTGGTCCGGCCGTTGTCCTCACTGGAGGAGACCGTTGACCTGATCAACCGCCAGCTGCCGTCATCCATTCGCGTCGATCGCATCACCCTGGCCCCGGGAAAGGTGGCGATGAGCGCGTCGACCTGCTACGAGATCAAGCTTGATCAGATGCCCCCGGAAATACGGACGCGGATCGACGATTTCTGGCAACAGGAGACCTTTGTCATTGAACGGTTCCGGAAAAACCGGCGTCAGGAACTGGATCTGCGAACCCTGGTTCTGCGGCTGAGCGTCGATGCCGACACCGTTGCCCTGGAATTGCTGGGCCATCAGGGGAAACCGGGAACCAATCCGCGGGAGATTCTGGAAAAGGTGCTGGGATTGGGGGCGCGCGAGGCGCTTCAGGCGCAAATTCTCAAGACCGAGGTGCGGGATGTCCCATCACCGGCTTGAGAATTTTACAGGATTGTTGTAGATACTGCCGGTCAGTCTGCCTGCACAGGCTCCTAGAACCCCAGGCTCTTTTGTGCAGCAAAAATGAACGCTGCCGGATCACCAGCATGGCTGCGGCCATGTTTGGAACTCAATGCGAATAAAGGAGAAATCATGAAGAAGATTGTTCTGCGTGAAGATGAGATGCCGACTCGTTGGTACAATGTCGTGCCCGACATCCCAGGTGGCCTGCAGCCGCCGCTTGATCCGGAAACCCTGCAGCCCATTGGTCCGGAAAAACTGGCGACTGTCTTTCCCATGGCTCTGCTTGAACAGGAGATGACCCAGGAGCAGTGGATCGATATTCCGCAGGAAGTCATGGAGGTCTACAAGATCTGGCGTCCCGCGCCCCTGGTTCGGGCCAACAAACTCGAAGAGGCCCTGGGAACCAAGGCCAAGATCTATTTCAAATACGAGGGCTGCAGCCCGGTGGGCAGCCATAAACCCAACTCCGCCGTGCCCCAGGCCTATTACAACAAACAGGCCGGCATCAAGCGATTGACCACCGAAACCGGCGCCGGTCAGTGGGGCTCGGCCCTGTCCCTGGCGACCTCCAAATTCGGTCTGGAATGTATGGTCTACATGGTTCGCGTTTCCTTTGACCAGAAGCCCTACCGCAAATCGATCATGCAGACCTACGGCGGCAATGTTGTCGCCAGCCCCAGTGAGATCACCGAGACCGGGCGCCGTATTCGTGCCGAGTTCCCCGATACCCCGGGTGCACTGGGAATTGCCATCTCCGAGGCCCTGGAGGATGCCAACAGTCGTGAAGATACCAACTACGCCCTGGGTTCGGTGCTCAACCATGTCGTCCTCCACCAGTCGATCATTGGTCTTGAGGCCAAGAAACAGATGGAGATCATCGGCGATTACCCGGATGTCATCGTCGGCTGCTGCGGCGGTGGTTCCAACTTTGCCGGCCTCCTCGCCCCCTTTGTCGCCGATTACCGCAACGGCAAGAAGATCGAGTTCGTCGGCTACGAGCCGGCCTCCTGTCCGACCATGACCGGCGGCAAACTGGCCTACGATTCGGGTGATGTGGCCATGATGACGCCGCTGTTGTACATGTACACCCTGGGTCATGACTTCGTCCCTCCGGGCATCCATGCAGGCGGTTTGCGCTACCACGGTATGGCGCCGATCGTTTCCGCCCTGGTCCGCGACGGCATCGTCACTCCCAAGGCAGTGCACCAGCTGGAGTGCTTTGAGGCCGGTGTCCTCTTTGCCAAGACCGAGGGCATTATTCCCGCGCCCGAAACCACCCATGCCATCCGCGGGGCCATCATCGAGGCGATGAAGGATCCCAACGAACCCAAGACCATTTTGTTCAACTTCTCCGGGCACGGTCTGATCGATATGGCCTCCTACGACAACTACTTCAGCGGCAAACTCAGCGATTATGCCTATCCCAAGGACCAGATCGAGGCCTCCCTGGCCCGGCTGCCCAAGGTTGGTTGATCGTTTCCCCCACTGACGAGCAGAGATGGACTGCCTCCGCCTTCGTGCCCTCCGGGCGGTTTTTGTCGTGCTCGCTCTCTTGCCTTTTGATCGGCAGGTTGCCCTTGCGGCCTGCCGATCGATCCCAGGTCTGGAACCCCAGTCCGCCTATGCTGTGGCCGATTTCCGGGGGAGAATCGTCGAGGGCTGCAACCTCGATCGTCCGATGGTTCCGGCCTCCATTCTCAAGATCGCCACGGTCTCCTCGGCCCTGCGCATCCTTGGGCCGGGCTATCGTTTTCAAACCGAATTCTTCCTCGATCCCAAACAGAACCTGATCATCAAAGGGTACGGTGATCCCAGCCTGACGTCCGAGGAAGTGGCGCTGGTCATAGCCGAGCTCTCCAGGCTGGGGCTGCGCCGGGTGGGGCAGGTGCTTGTCGATGATTCGTCCTTTGCCCTGGAACACCAGGTGCCCGGACAGGCGCAGAGCGACAACCCCTATGATGCGCCCATCGGCCCGCTTTCGGTGAATTTCAATGCCATGCCGTTTGTCCGCACCGCCAGCGGCATTAAAAGTGATGAGCCGCAGACACCGACCCTGCCGTTGATGGCCGAGTTGGGCCGGGCCTATCCACCCGGCCGGTATAGAATCAACATCTGCCCGGGGCGTTGTCGGGTCGAGGAGCGCATGGCCCGCTACAGCGGCGAGCTGTTCATCGCCCTGATGCGCCAGCGGGGCATCGAGGTGGCAGGGTACGGCGGTCGAGGGCGGGTCTCGGCCCAGGATCGGCTTTTTTATCGTCATTTCAGCCGGCAGAATGTGGCTGAGATCAGCCGGAGCCTGCTCCACTACTCCTCCAACTACATGGCCAATTTGCTCTTTTTGACCTGCGGCGCGGTCCGCTCGGGTTATCCGGTTACCTGGGCCAAGGCGAGGAGGGCGGTGCAGCAGCAACTGCAAGAGACCATGGGAGGCGATAGTGCCCTGATCACCCAGATCGAGGGCGCGGGCTTGTCGCGGGAAAACCAGGTCACGGCCAGAGCCATGTTGCACCTATTGCATATTTTTCGCCAGGACAAGGACCTGCTCAACCAAGAACATGGGGTGGCGTTGAAAAGCGGCACCCTCAGCGGCGTCTACAATCTGGCTGGATATCTGGAGAACGGCGACGCCTTCGTGATTCTGCTTGCACAGAAGGCCAACACGCGAACAGCGATTCTCCGCCGGTTGCAGGACCTCTATGCACCAAAATAGACGTAACCTTGGTGGTTTGGAGATGAAAAGTCAGAAAAATGACAGTAATTGGTTTTGCGCCAATAGACATTACCGCCATCGTTCTTATTATCCTTTCAACAGTGAATTTTATCGTACCTGCCCATTCACCACTACCTTCTTTCACGTTTAAAGCGCTATGGAGTACTACCAAATTCTTGGTGTGGCCAAGACGGCCAGCGCCGATGAGATAAAAAAGGCCTACCGTAAACTTGCCCTCAAGTACCATCCGGATAAAAATCAGGGCGATAAACAGGCCGAGGAAAAATTCAAGGAGATCAGCGAGGCCTACGCGGTGCTCTCCGATGCGGAAAAACGCCAGCAGTATGACACCTTTGGCTCCACCGGATTTAAGCAGCGGTACTCCCAGGAAGACATTTTCCGCAACTTCGATCTCAACGATATTTTGCGCCAGTTCGGTTTTGGCGGCAATTTTCGATCGGGCGGCGCCGGCTTTCATACCAGCGGATTTCGTAGCGCGGGCGGTGGATCTCCCTTTGAGAATATCTTCGGCGGCACCGGGATGCGCGGCGGTTGCGGGGGAGGCGGTTGTGGACCGCAGCCAATGAAGGGGGACGACCTCACCTACGAACTGCAGGTCAGCCTGGAGGATGTCCTCCATGGTGCGGAAAAAACCATCAGCCTGCGTCACCAGGGAGGGCAGACACAAAACGTTTCGGTCAGGGTGCCCAAGGGCATCGAGAGCGGCAAGCGGTTGCGTCTCAGCGGCAAAGGGGCTCCCTCGCCTTCAGGCGGAACAGCCGGAGATCTCTACCTCAAGGTGCAGGTCGCCGAGCATGCCGTCTTTCAGCGCCAGGAAGACGACCTGGTGGTGGAACATCGCATTCCCTTCAGCGAGGCTTGTCTGGGGAGCAGCATCGAAGTAGCGACCCTGGACGGGAAGAAATTCAATGTCAAGGTTCCGGCCGGTGTGCAGCAGGAGGCCAAACTGCGCATCAAGGGCCATGGCCTCCCCGCGGGCCCCATCGGTCAGCGGGGCGATCTCCTGGTGAAGATCGCTGTCCGTATCCCCAAAAAGCTTACGCCCGAGCAGGAAGAGGCGGTCAAGGCCTTGGCTGCGGTGGGGCTGTAACAGCACCCAGGAATGGAAAAAGCCCAGCGGGACGCATGTCTTCCCGCTGGGCTTTTTTTTATGGATGCGACTGGGATAGAGGCAGCGTTTCTCGGATTACTTGTTCTCGAAGGCCTGCTGGTCAGCCGCTTTGAATTTTTCAGTGGCGGCCTGCTGCAACTCCACCGCCTTTCTGGCCTCGTCCACAGGCCTTTTCACGGACTCGGCAGCCCTCTGTCCCAGCTGCTGCTGGAAACTCTGCTGCTTTTCTTTTTTGTTGTGCTCCTGGCACCCCGCAAGCAGCGCAATGGCAAGGACAGCCGCCATGCACAGGGGCAGTGTTCGCCGAGTTGTCGTCCGCATCTTCTTTCTCACTGTGCGCAGAGTTCCCGAATCGATTCTCCGAGCCGTTTGATCCCCTCGACAATGGTCGCCTCGTCGGAGCAGGAAAAGTTGAGCCGTAGGGTGTTGGAATCCTTGCGGTCGACATAGAAGGGTGTCCCGGGGACGAAGGCCACCTTCTTTTGAATGGCGGCCTCAAAGAGGGCCAGGGACGACATCCCCTCCGGCAGGGTGATCCAGAGGAACATGCCGCCTTCGGGATTGGTGAACCGGACCTCGGGGGGAAAGAAATCCTTGATCGCGCCGATCATGGCCTCCTTCTGTTTGCCGTATTGGTCAATGATGGTGGCGATGTGGGCGTCGATATCATTGTCGCTGAGATAGCGGTGCAAGATGCGCTGGGCCAGGTAGTCGGAGTGGAGGTCCGCGGCCTGCTTGGCGATCACCAGCTTGTCCATGATCGTCGGGGGGGCGACCAGCCAGCCGAGACGGAGGGCGGGGGCCACGGTCTTGGAAAAGGATCCGAGGAGAACGGTGTTTTCCGGGGCAAGCTTTTTGAAGGAGATCTTCGGTTCTCCGGAGAAACGGAGATCGCCGTAGGGGTCATCCTGGATGATCAGGCAGGAGGAGCCCCCGATCAAGTCGGCCACGGCCTTGCGGTTCTCGTTGCTGTAACTGATACCGCTCGGATTTTGAAAGTTGGTCACCGTGTAGAGCAGTTTCGGCTCTCGTTCACTGAGGATATGGGCGAGTTTCTCGGTTTCCATGCCGCCCTCTCTCACCGGAACCGGATGAAACCGGGGGCGGTACATGGCAAAGGCCTGGATCGCACCGAGATAGCCGGGTTCCTCGATGATCAGATCATCGCCCTCGTTGAGAAAGGTCTTGCCCAAAAGATCCAACCCCTGCTGGGAGCCAGTGGTGATGAGGATGTCCTCGACCGGGATGTCGAGCCCGTCGCGTTTCTTGTAGCGGTCGCTGATAAACTGGCGCAGGCCGATATAGCCCTCGGAGTTGGCATACTGGAGGATCTGATCACCGGCTTCCTCGAAGACGTCGTTGGCAGCCTTCTGCAGCCCCTTGACCGGAAAGAACTGGCGGTTGGGCAAGCCTCCGGCAAAGGAGATGATCGAGGAGTCGATGGTGACCTTGAGGATTTCCCGAATAAAGGATTTGGGCACATCGTTGATACGATCGGAGAATGCGTTTTCCATAAAAGCCTCACAGCTCGGTTGTGCCGGGCAAAGGAATTGAACGGGATGGAGAAAGGCCGAGCGCCTGGGAAAGGTGGGGTCTTTCGATCAGATAAATGTTGCGCGTTTACGATAGACCGTTGCCTGGCTTTTGGCAACAGCTTGACCGCTGTTGGACTCGGTGACCACGATATCGTAGAGGGCGGTGGCCCCGCCGAGGTGCACCTCTTTGGCCTCGGCCACCAGATGGTCGCCGGCCTGGGAGGGGCGGAGGAAGCTGATGGCCACGTTCATCGCCAGGGCGGTCTGGCCGTGGGAGTTGCTGGCCGCGGCAAAGGCGATATCCCCCAGGGCGAAGACCAGGCCGCCGTGGGTCATGCCATGAAAGTTGAGCATGGACTCGCTCACTGTCAGCGACACCCGGCTGTAGCCCGGTTCGATGGCTTCAATGTTGGCGCCGAGAAAGTTGGCAAAGGCGTCCTTGCGGATATGGTGTTCGATTTCTGGCTGGATCATTGGATCATTAGGGGATGGATTGTGGAGGTCGGGCACAGGGATGTGACCAACCTCCACAAGGAAACCAATCAATAGATGTCGTTCTCGTACAAGGCCACGTGAACGACGTTGCGAACTTCGTCACGGACTGATTTCATGACTCCAAACTTGCTGGTTTTTGACTCTTTGCGAAGCCATCAATAATTCGCATCCGCAAAGGCGAGCCAGCCGCCGGCGCCGATCAGCTTCTTGTCAAAGGGATTGAGGCTGAAGCTGCATTCCACCTTGGCATCGCTGCCGGTGGCGATCAGTTTTTCCGCCTCCAAATCGACCTCGACCATCACCTTGCCCTTGAGGGCAAAGAGTTTGTCCAGGTCGTCCTTGCTCAGTTCGACGGCGAGAATGCCGCAGTTGAACATATTCTGGCGGAAGATCCGGGCAAAACTCTCGCCGACCACCACATTGATGTCGTTCACCTCCAGGGCCCAGACCGCATGTTCGCGGGAGGAGCCGCAGCCGAAGTTGGAACGGGTGATCAGGACCCGTGCCTCCTCCATGACCGTGGAATGGGGATCGAAGTCCTGGCCTTCCAGGCGCAGGTCCTCGAGCAGATGGGGGGCAAGTGCCTTCTTGGTGATCTCGGTCAGGTACTTGGCCGGGATGATCTCGTCGGTGTTGATGTCGCTTCTATCGATAAAGGCCGCGGGGCCGCCAAACTGTTTCATAGGTCTTCCTTGTTCGGGTTCGGGTCTGTCTCAGTTGAGATAAGCACGGGGATCGGTGATGGTGCCGGTGATGGCCGCAGCGGCAGCACTGGCCGGGCTCATCAGGTGGACCATGCCGCCCTTACCCATGCGGCCGTTGAAGTTGCGGTTGGTGGTGGAGGCACAGACCTCGCCATCGGCCAAAACACCGCTGCTCATGCCCAGACAGGCACCGCAGGTGGGGTTGAGCACGCAGAAACCGCTGTCCATGAAGATCTTGATCAACCCCTCTTCCAGGGCCTGCGAGTAGATTTTCGGGGTCGCGGGGACGAGAATGCCGCGCACGCTCTCGGCAACGGTCTTGCCCTTGATGATCGCCGCCGCCTCGCGGATATCCTCGATGCGGCCGTTGGTGCAGGAACCGATATAGACCTGATCGACCTTGGTGCCTTCCATCTCGGTGACATCCTTGACACAGTCGGGCTTGTAGCCGTAGGTGACCTGCGGGCCGAGGGTGGAAACATCGATGGTCAGCACACGCTCATAGACCGCATCGGCATCGGAGCGCCATTTGGCAAAGTCTTCCGCCGCCGCCTCAACGCTTGCGTAGTCGCCCTGGATAAAGGGCCAGAGATATTGGGCGGTGACCATGTCCGGCTGGCACACGCCGGAGGTGGCGCCGGCTTCGACCGCCATGTTGCACAGGGTCATGCGCGAGGCCATGTTCATCTGATCGATCACCGGACCGCAGAACTCGATCACCATATCGGTGCCGCCGTTGACGGTCAGTTGCTTGATCACGTTGAGGATGATGTCCTTGGCGCCCACGCCCTTGGCCAGGGTGCCGCTGATCTCGACCTTGAGCGACTTGGGAGCACGGAAGGCGCAGACACCCTTGAGGATGCCGACCTCGAGATCGGTGGTGCCGACACCGGCGGCAAAGGCCCCGAAGGCGCCGTGGGTGCAGGTGTGGGAGTCGCCCATGATGACCGTGTTGCCCGGGCGGATGAACCCTTTTTCCGGAAAGAGGGCATGACAGACACCGTTGCGACCAATGTCGAAGAAGTCCTTGATGTTGTGGCGCCGTGCCCAGTCGCGCATGATCTTTGCCTGGGTTGCGGTCTTGGAGTCCTTGGGTGGAGTGACATGGTCGATGACCGCCTTGATCCGCGAGGGATCACAGACCCGATCCATTCCCTTTTCCATGAGGTCCATAATGGCGATGGGGGTGGTGATTTCGTGGCACATGATGACATCGATATCGAGCACCATATTGCCCGGTGTCGGGGTGTCCCGCAGGTGGGCCGCAAAGATTTTCTCCGTAATGGTCTGTCCCATTCTTGCACTCCAAAAGGCTAAAATATGGAAAAAAGAAAAAGGGCAGCGATGGCTGGGAATGCGCTGCCGCAATGTCGAATAAACGCAAATCAATACACCCGGCGGCCGGGTTCGTCAATTTCTTTTGGGCCATGAGCGGCCGAGGTGCACGGGCAAAAACACGGAACAACTGTACATTATCAAATTGATTGCGTATACTGATCGAGTTTGTCCCCTTCACCTCCAGTGACCCCCTGTTCCTCCACACCTATTTCGAGCAAAGCTATGAACCACAGCCGCCTGGGAATTTTTTTGACTCTGTGTTGCCTTTTTGTGACTGCATCCACAAGCCATGCCGCCCATGGGATCAGCATTGACGGCCATCTCAAGTATCCGCAAGGTTTCGACCGTTTTGCCTATACCGCGCCGGAGGCCAAGCAGGGCGGAACCCTGGTCCTCCATGATCTGGGCAGTTTTGAAAAGATGAACCCGTTCACCCTCAAGGGCTCCGCACCGCAAGGGTTGACTCCTTACGTCTTTGAGACGCTGGCCGTTGCCAGCCAGGACGAGCCCTTTGCCGAATATGGTCTGATTGCCGAAGACATCGAGTTGGCCGCGGACAAGAAGTCGGTCACCTTCACCCTCAACCCCAAGGCCCATTTTTCCGACGGTTCGCCGATTATGGCCGAAGATGTCAAATTTTCCCTGGACACCCTGAAAAGCGAGCAGGCCCATCCCTTTTATCAGCTGTATTTTCATGATATCGAACGGGCGGAGATCCTGGGGCCGCGCAAGATCCGTTTCCTCTTTGTTCGCCCCAACCGGGAACTGCACATGGTGGCCGCCCAGTTGCCGGTGCTCAGCAAGAAATTCTACGCAACCCATCCCTTCAACCCGAACGACGGCAAGGGGGCGATGGATATTCCCGTGGGCAGCGGACCCTATGTGGTCAGTGACGTCCAGCCGGGAAAATCGATCACCTACAGCAAAAATCCCGACTACTGGGCCAGGGATCTGAATGTGCGCCGCGGCATGTTCAACTTCAACACCATTGTGGTCAAATATTTCAAGGATCCGGTGGTTAGCCTCGAGGCCTTCAAGGCCGGTGAGTTCGATTTCCTCATGGTCCATATCGCCAAGCAGTGGAACCGGGACCTGACCGGCCGCCGTTTTGATGACGGCGAACTGGTCAAAAAGACCTTTCCCCATAAAAACAATGCCGGGATTCAAGGGTTTGCCTTGAATATCCGCAAACCCCTGTTCCAGGACCGGCGGGTGCGGCAGGCACTGGGGCTGGCCCTTGATTTCGAGTGGACCAATAAAACGCTCTTTTTTGACCAGTACACCCGCAACAACTCCTTCTTCTCCAACTCGAGCTATGCGGCTGTTGGCCTGCCCAGCGAGGCGGAGCTGCAGCTACTCAACCCCTTCCGCGAGCAGTTGCCGCCGGAAGTTTTCACCACACCGCTGACCCCGCCGTCCACCAATCCGCCTTCAAGTCTGCGGGCCAACCTCCGTTTGGCGCAACAACTGCTTACAGAGGCAGGCTGGGCGGTCAAGGATGGGGTGTTGGTCAACGACCAAGGGCAACCCTTTGCCTTTGAGATTCTCCTTGCCGACGGTGCCTTTGAGCGGGTGATCGCGTCCTATGCCGCCAATCTGGGTAAACTCGGGATCAGGGTCAACTATCGAACCATCGACCCGGCCCTGTATGCCGATCGGGTGAAAAATTTCGATTTTGACATGGTCGTGGGCGGGTACGGCCAGTCGCAGTCGCCGGGCAATGAGCAGCGCGATTACTGGACAAGTGGCTCCGCCGACCGCAAGGGATCACGCAACATTATCGGCATCAAGAGTCCGGTGGTGGATGCCCTGGTCGATGCCGTCATCTATGCCCAAGATCAGGATTCGCTGACCACCGCCTGCCGCGCCCTGGATCGAGTGCTCTGGTACGGCTACTACATCGTCCCGAACTGGTACCTGGCCTATCATCGTCTGGCCTTTGCCTGCAAACTGCGATATCCGCAGACCGTGCCCTTGTATTACAGCTACGATCAATGGCTTGACACCTGGTGGACCAAGTAATCCCAGCGGGTTGTGGTAGAAAGGGAGAACACACAACAACGATACGGTGAACGGAGGCTAACCGCAGGAGTTAGGCGGCTTTTTCGCGCTTTTTGTCACCAGGCTTTGGGATCGTTAAAACCAAACAATGGGCGAGATCCATGCCATCTCGCGGTTTTCGTTGTTTTTTCCGGGTAATTCCCCTAAATTTGCAGCAGAAGGACAGTGGTCGTTTTCGTCAACAGCCTGAACAATGACGGTTTGAGTTTCGGAAGTTACTCAGTCAATATGAGGTGCTTGCACGGATTTTTCCTCCTGATAAGGTTGTCGCTTTTCGACTGACGAGGTTTTTTGGACGTACATGAGCAATTCCGCGGAAAAAAGCAGCAAGGAACAGCAGTGGATCTACCTCACGGGTAAGGAGATCTACCAGTTTTACAGTCGGATCAAGGGCCGGCTTCAGGGGATCAATGTGTACGCGCTTGTCGGCAAGAGCGGCACCGGCAAGAGCTTTCGCGCCAAACTTCTGGCGGAAAAGCTCGAGGTCCCCTACATCATCGACGATGGGCTGTTGATCCACGAAAATACCATTCTTGCCGGGAAATCGGCCAAGCAGGAGAAAAATTACATCAGTGCCATCAAGACCGCGCTCTTTGCCGAGGATGAGCACCGCAAGAGTGTGGTGGCCAAGATCCAGGAGAAGAAAATCAAAAAACTTCTCCTCTTGGGTACATCGGAGCGCATGGTCACCAAACTGGCCGAGGTGCTGGACCTGCCGCCGATCACCCAGATCATCAAGATCGAGGAGATCGCCAGCCAAAAGGACATTGAAAACGCGATCAAATCCCGCTTCGAGGAGGGCAAGCACGTCATTCCCGTCCCGGCGATCGAGGTCAAGCGCGATTATTCCATGATCCTCTCCGACACCATTCGCATCTTTTTCAAGGGGGGCAAAGACAAGGACGGGGTGAAAAAATCCCGATTTTTCGAAAAGTCGGTGGTCCAGCCGCAATACCATGAGGACAGTGCCTCCGGATCGGTGTCCATTTCCGAGGCCGCGCTGACCCAGATGATCCTTCACTGTATCGATGAGTACGACGCTGAGATCATGGTGCGGAAGATTAAGGTCAAGCTCGGCCGTTCCGGGTATGGCATTGATATATTCATCGATGTGCCCTTCGGCAAAACCCTGACCGGTGAGTTGCATGAACTGCGTAACTATATTCTGGCGAACATTCAGCGCTACACCGGTATCATGATCGATCATCTCGAAATCAGCATCGACAACATCAGCCAACGAAAGAAAGAGGCCAAGCCCAAGACAAAGAAATAAATCGGCCAGGTGCATGGATTCCTCAAGAACGGATTACTGATCTGTAACCTGTCGTCTGCCTGCCTGCAAATTTGTGGACAGTGCGACACTGAATGCTCACTCATTTTTTTTCTGAATGCCAATTCAGTTCCACTCTGAATAACCCTTCAGTCACCGAATCTCCATGGGCAAGTAAGGTAGGAGATCCTCTGCAATTTTTCTTTAAAGTGCCAATTTCCGCAGGTTGTCAACAGCTTCCACAACGTATGCATGATGCCACCGATTCAAACTGATGAATTATCGCTTGACTCTTTCTCAGCAGTCTGGTTATAAGTGCTGAGTTTTGAGTGGTTTTTTTCGGAAGTGGCTGTTGTGAATGTTGTTGTCGGAATGGTTTTAGGGCGTATTTTTGGGCCTCTAGAGCGTATCTGAGGCAGATTTAGAGCCGTAGGTACGAAATTGCCCCAATACAACTCCCTCATCAGATCAGCCGGAAATTCTCTACCTTCACATACATCCTCTCTGGATATCACTTGATTCACGTTCTGCCAAAAGAGCAGTGGGCAGAATTTGAGTGGTTTTTTCGGAAACGGCAGCGGTCATCGGTGCTCTCGGAAGAATCCCAAATTCACCATGCGGGCTGGTGACGTATGATGAATCAGGGAGCCGTACGTCTATCCCGTACACTCTTACCTCCGCACCCCCACCCTTGACCTATTCCGAAAGTTCTGGTCACTCATTTTCATTATCAACAATTTAACTCGTATCTTGCTGGATGTTGAACGCCATCATTTTATAAAAATTTTGTGGCGTTAAAGGAGGATAGACCGTTTTTGCGCACGGCGAATGCCGGCGGAATGGAGCTCTAGAGCACACACAGGTATCTCAATCGGGACCGTGGGTGAATTTCTCTTCCGTCATGTCAGGAAACCGCGCAAAGTTCAGGTGGATCACGAATGAAGCGCCACGCAGTAGGAAATTGTTACAGGGACTTGAATTAACATTTACTTCTCTGGGGGATTCTGCACAAAAGGGTAGGGTCCGCCGCAAAAGGATGCGTCTATGAAAATTCATGAGTATCAGGCCAAGGAATTATTCCGAAAATTCAACGTACCAACCCCTAAGGGTAAACTTGCTTTCACCTCTGATGAGGTAGCACAGATCGCAGAAGAATTCGGTTATCCGGTGGTTGTAAAGGCCCAGGTGCATGCCGGTGGTCGTGGTAAGGGCGGCGGTGTCAAATTGGCAAAGACCAAAGAGGACGTCAAGCCCGTTGCCGACTCCATTATCGGTATGACTCTGGTCACCAAGCAGACTGGCGCCCAGGGAAAATTGGTTCGTAAAGTCCTGGTGGAAGAAGGACTGAACATCAAAAAAGAGCTCTACCTCTCCATCATTCCGGATCGTGAGACCGCAACCGTAGCCATCGTCTGCAGCCAGGACGGCGGTATGGACATCGAGGAAGTTGCTGCCAAGACCCCCGAGCGTATCGTGACCGTCAGCGTCAGCCCGATCACCGGTTTTCAGCCTTTCCATGCCCGCAAGGTATGCTTCGGTCTCGAGATCGAAAAAGACCTCCAGAAGAAGATGTCCGCTCTTCTGAAAAACCTCTATGAGCTGTTCATGGCCTATGACTGCTCCATGGTTGAGATCAACCCCCTGATCATCACCGGCGAAGGCGATATTCTCGCCCTCGATGCCAAGATGGATATCGACGGCAACGCCATGTTCCGTCATCCCGATGTCAAAGAGATGCGCGACATCGACGAGGAAGATCCGGTCGAGGCAGAGGCTTCCAAGTACGGCCTGAACTACATCAACCTCGACGGTAACGTTGGTAACATCGTTAACGGTGCCGGTCTGGCTATGGCTACCATGGACATCGTGCAAATGGCTGGCGCTTCTCCCGCCAACTTCCTCGATGTCGGTGGTGGAGCGAACGCAGAGGCCATCGAGAACGGCTTCCGCCTGATCATGAAGGATCCGGCTGTTAAGGGTATTTTGATTAACGTCTTCGGCGGTATCCTCCGCTGCGACATCCTGGCCAAGGGTGTTGTCCAGGCTGCCACTAAACTGAAACTCTCTGTGCCGGTTGTCGTTCGTATGGAAGGCACCAACGTTGAGGAAGGTCGCAGAATTCTTGCCGAGTCCGGACTTGACCTGATCAATGCCAAGGATCTGGCGGACGCAGCTGAGAAGGTAGCCAAGATCGTTTCCTGATGAAAGATGAGTTCAGATTGGCCCGCGGCATGGTGGGGCAGACGGCGTCCACGCCGCTTGTACCTCAACCGGTCAGGGGCGCCAGTCGTGACCACTGGAGATTGAATACTCAGATTTCAGAGGCATAAAACTTATACCCATAGAGGAAAATAATGAGCGTTTTTGTTAATAAAAATACAAAGTTAATGGTACAAGGCATCACCGGCCAAGAAGGCCAGTTCCATACTCGCGCCGCTATCGCCTATGGCACCAACGTTGTTGCCGGTGTTACCCCCGGAAAGGGCGGCCAGAAGATGGACGATGTGCCCATCTTCAACAGCGTCAAGGAAGCCCGCGAAAAAACCGGCTGCAACGCCTCCATGATCCTGGTGCCGCCGCCTTTTGCCGCCGATGCCATCATGGAAGCCGCCGATGCCGGCATCGAGCTGGTTGTCTGCATCACTGAGGGAATCCCGGTTCTCGACATGATGAAGGTCAAAAATTACCTGGCCACCAAAACCACCCGTCTCATCGGCGGTAACTGCCCCGGAATCATCACCCCCGGCGAGTGCAAGATCGGCATCATGCCTGGGCCGATGCACAAACCCGGCGGACCTTGGGGCGTTGTGTCCCGCTCTGGGACGCTCACCTACGAGGCCGTTCATCAGCTGACCCAGAATGGCTTTGGCCAGACAACGGTTATCGGTATCGGTGGTGATCCCATCAACGGCACCAACTTCATCGATTGTCTGGAAGCCTTTGCGGCCGATGACGACACCAAGGCCATCATCATGATTGGTGAGATCGGCGGCAACGCCGAAGAGGATGCCTGCGAGTGGATCAAGGCCAACACCAAGAAACCGGTTGTCGGCTTCATCGCCGGTCTGACCGCTCCTCCTGGCCGTCGTATGGGCCATGCCGGTGCCATCGTCAGCGGCGGCAAGGGTACTGCAGAGGCCAAGATCGAGGCTATGAAGGCCAGTGGCGTTCACCACTGCGCTAACCTCGGTAAGTTGGGCGAGCTGTGCAAGCAGGTATATAAAGGCTGATTCGCCAATGAAGGGCAGGGCTGAATGCTCATTCGGCCCTGCCCGGGCTTTCATAATCGTCGGGCACGGAATTTTCATTGAATTCTGCAGCAAGGAGACAGCATGAGCACCAAGGAAAAATTAGAGCAACTCAAACAAAAACGGGCCAAAGCCTTGCTTGGCGGCGGCCAGGATAAAATCGACAAAATCCATGCCAAGGGCAAACTGACCGCCCGTGAGCGCATCCAAAACCTTCTTGATCCGGGTACCTTTGAAGAATACGATGCCTTCAAACTCCATCGCTGCTACAACTTCGGCATGGAAAAAACCAAATTTTTCGGCGACGGTATCGTCACCGGTTATGGCAAGATCAACGGACGCGGCGTTTATCTGTATGCCCAGGATTTTTCGGTTCTGGCCGGATCTCTTTCCGGTACCTTGGCTGAAAAAATCTGCAAGATTATGGACCTCGGCGTAAAGAACGGCATGCCGGTCATCGGCCTGAATGACTCCGGTGGCGCCCGTATCCAGGAAGGTATCGAGGCTCTCGCCGGTTACACCGAGATCTTTACCCGCAACGTTCTTTCCTCCGGTGTCGTGCCGCAGATTTCTGGTATCTTCGGACCTTGTGCCGGTGGCGCCGTCTACTCGCCCGCTTTGACCGACTTCATCATTCAGGTCAAAATCCAGTCCTACATGTTTCTCACCGGTCCTAAGGTCGTTAAAACTGTGTTAAACGAGGACGTCACCACCGAGCAATTGGGTGGTGCGGTTATGCATACCACCAAATCCGGTGTTACCGACTATGCTGCCGAAGACGAGATGGACGCCATCCAGTACATCAAGGATCTGATGAGCTATCTGCCGCAGAACAATATGGAAGATCCGCCTTCAGTTCCATGCGATGATCCTATCACCCGCAAGGCCCCGGAACTCAACGACATCATTCCGGACAATCCCAACGCCGCCTACGATATGAAAAAGGTCATCACCGCAACGGCTGATGACGGTGTATTCTTTGAAATTAAACAAAATTTCGCTCCGAACATCGTCATCGGTTTTGCCCGTTATGGCGGCAAGGCCATTGGCATCGTTGCCAACCAGCCGTCCTACTACGCTGGCGTTCTCGACATCGATTCCTCGATCAAAGGTGCCCGCTTCATCCGCTTCTGTGACTGCTTCAACATCCCGATCCTGACCTTCGTCGACGTCCCTGGCTTCCTCCCCGGCACCGCACAGGAATTCGGTGGCGTTATCCGCAACGGCGCCAAGATGCTGTATGCCTATGCTGAATCGACGGTGCCAAAGGTAACGATTATTACCCGTAAATCCTACGGCGGCGCCTACTGCGCAATGTCGTCCAAGCATCTGCGGACCGATATCAACTACTCCTGGCCGACCGGTGAAATCGCCGTTATGGGGTCCAAGGGCGCGGTCGAAGTCCTGCACGCCAAGGGCGCCAAAGCTGCCGAGGATCCGAAGGCCTTCTTGGCCGAAAAAGAGGCAGAGTACAACGAGCAGTTCTCCAACCCCTACTGCGCCGCCGAGCGTGGATACATTGACGATGTCATTGAACCGGCAGAAACCCGTTTCCGCATCATCAACGCGTTTGAGTCAATCCAAGGGAAACGTGATACCATCCCGATGAAAAAACACGGCAATATTCCGCTGTAAGCACTCTCATGCATCGGTTCGGGCAATGACCGGGCCAACAGAATAGAGGAAAACAGAATGGTAAAAGCGAAGAAAAAAATGGCTGCCGCCCTTGCAGCTGTGAATGCCTACATGATGCAGGAAGAGGAGGCAGCGTATCAGGCTCAACTGGCCGCCGCCAAACCTGCACCGACAGGACCTAACTTATGGGCTATTGCCGGCCGTCAGGATATCATGAATTTCCGTAGGCTGATTCAAATGAAAGCCTTCTGATGGCTTTTACGAATTTTTGACGTTCAACGATAACGTATTAACAGGGAGATACCGACAATGAGCGACCAAGTGAAAATGACCGCCATGAATTATGCTACTGACCGGCCTGCAGCAGAGAACCCGGTCAAAGTAATGGATCTGAGCCTTCGTGACGGTCATCAATCTTTATTTGCAACCCGCGGTCGTACCGAGGATATGATCCCGGTAGCCGAAATGATGGACGAGGTTGGTTTCTGGGCGATCGAGACCTGGGGTGGCGCCACCTTCGATACCATGCATCGTTTCCTCAACGAGGATCCGTGGGAGCGTCTCCGCACTTTGAAACGCTACATCAAGAAAACCCCGTTCTCCATGCTGCTCCGCGCCCAGAACCTGGTCGGCTACCGGAACTATGCAGATGACACCGCTCTGGCCTTTGTTGAGCGTGCTGCCGAGAACGGTATGGACGTTTTCCGTACCTTCGACGCTCTGAACGACTACCGCAACTTCGAGACCGTTGTTAAACAGATCAAAGCCTGCGGCAAGCACTTCCAGGGTTGTATCTGCTACACCCTGACCGAGCCCCGTCTGGGCGGCGATGTTTATAATCTGGACTACTATGTCAACAAGGCCAAAGCCCTGGACGAGATGGGCGCTGACTCCATCTGTATCAAGGATATGGCCGGTCTGATCGCTCCCTACGATGCATACGCCATCGTTAAGGCCATCAAGGAAGTAACCAAGACCCCGGTTCACCTCCACAGCCACTTCACCTCCGGTATGTCCCCGATGAGTCACCTGAAGGCCATCGAGGCTGGTTGCGATATCGTCGATACCTGCATGACCCCGTATGCATATCGCACCGCTCATGCCGCGCTCGAGCCGCTGGTCATGGCTCTGCTCGGCACCAACCGCGACACCGGTTTCGATATCAAGAAACTGGCTGCCATCAACGAGGTCCTCGAGAAAGAGGTTATGCCGAAGTACAAGCACCTCATGGACGACTCCAAGATCTCCATCATCGATATCAACGTACTCCTGCATCAGACCCCGGGTGGTATGCTCTCCAACCTGGTCAACCAGCTGCGCGAGATGGACGCTCTCGACAAGATCGATCAGGTCTACAAAGAGCTGCCCAAAGTACGTAAAGACCTCGGTCAGATTCCGTTGGTTACCCCGACCAGCCAGATCGTTGGTATCCAGACCGTCAACAACGTCCTGTTCGATACCCCGGACGAGCGCTACAAGATGATCACCGCCCAGGTAAAAGATCTGTGCTACGGTCTCTATGGTAAAACCGCGGTGCCGATCGATGCCGAACTGCAGAAGAAAGCGCTCAAGGGCTATTCACGCGGTGAAACGCCGATCACCTGCCGTCCTGCCGAGGTTATCGAGCCTGAGATGGAGAAGGCAAAAGCCGAGATCGGTGATCTTGCCAAAGACATCGACGATCTCGTCCTCTATGCCATCTACCCTGTCACCGGGAAGAAGTTCCTTGAGTGGAAGTACGGCATCACCCCGGCTCCGCCCGAAGTACAGCCCATCACCCTTGATGACGTCAAGAAACGTGACGAACTGATCGCCAAGGCCAAGGCAGGTAAGCTGGTTGAGCCCAAGGCAGGTACTCCGGAGAAATCCGATAACGTTCGTACCTTCAACGTCTTTGTTGATGGCGAGTACTTCAGCGTTGATGTAGACCCCACCGGTGACTTCCAGCCGATGGTTGCCGCTGCTCCGGTCGCGCGTCCTGCCGCTGCTCCGAAGGCTGCTGCTCCTGCCGCCGCCCCTGCCGCTGCTCCGAAGGCTGCCGCAGCTGCACCTGCTCCGGTTGCCGCTGTTGAGGGTGGCACCCCGCTGACCGCCCCGATGCCTGGCATGATTGTCAAAAATCTGGTCAACGTTGGCGATAAAGTGAAAGCCGGCGACGCCGTTGTTGTTCTCGAGGCCATGAAGATGGAGAACAATCTGGGTGCACCGTGTGACGGTGAGGTGAAACAGCTGTTGTTTGGCACCGGTGACTCCGTCACCAAAGATGCCGTACTGGCAGTTATCGGATAATCCGGTTACTGTTTTAGCAAATAAAAAAGGGGTGTCGGAAACGGCACCCCTTTTTTGTTGGCAAGTCGCGTAATTCCCGGAGAAACGGCGGGAGGCGAAATAGGCGAGAGTGAATTTACTGGACCAACCCCATGAACTTGGCCTGCTCCCATAGTTTTTTCGCCAGGCGCACGGTGGCCTGATCAACCATTCTCCCTTCCACGGCAATCGCACCTCTCCCCTCTGATTTTGCCAGAAGATCGGCCTCGATCACCTTGGAGGCAAGGGCAATGTCATCGGCCGAGGGGGTAAAGACCTCATTGATAACATCAATCTGCGAGGGATGAATGGCCCACTTGCCGTCGCAACCCAGGGCACAGGCCATGATGGCTGAACGACGTAATCCCACCAGATCCTTGAAGTTGCCGAATGGGGCGTCAATGGCCATTCGACCGTAGGATTTGGCATGCATGACCATGTTGCTCAAGGTGAAGTGCCACCGATGTCCGGGGTAGAGCTCTTCCTCCTTTTCGCCGTGGCCGGAAATGGAAACCAGTCGGGCACCGATGGAGGCGGAGTAATCGGCGATACCGAAGACCAGACTGAGGACGCGATCACTGGCATGGGTGATTTTCGAGGCGTTGCGCAGTCCTTCTGCGGTCTCGATCGAGGCCTCGATCCCCACCTGGCGTTCATACATTTTTTCCATCTCAATGCCAGCGAGTAGTCGATCGGCAAAATAGATGTCACCTGCACTGTTGACCTTGGGAATAACGATTGCATCGATGACGTGTCCGGCGTTTTCAGCCACCTCGAGCAGGTCACGGTAGGCAAAGGGCGTGTCCAGGGAGTTTATGCGGACAGTGACCGTCTTCTCTGACCAGTCAAATCCAAGCAAAGAATCGATAACCTGGGTCCTTGCTGAACTTTTTTCGCCAACCGGTACGGAATCTTCCAGGTCAAGCATGATCACGTCGGCATTACTTTGATTGGCCTTACCGTGCATTTTCGTCAAATGACCCGGAACCGACAGGTTGGAACGTCGTGGTTTCATGCAGCCTCCTTATACGAATATCATTGGTTTTTGCGAGTGAATGAAGGGTATCGTGATCCTGAAGATACCAGAGCGAAGGGGATTCCTCCATCAATGTCTGAAAAAACACCAATTATTCCAGCAAAAAAGTGTCGTTCTTGAGGCCAGCTCCATGAACGAATCCTTTGCGGCATTGTAGTGAAGGAGACGATGGCGGGATGAGAACCGAATGAAGGGGCTTAAAAGCCAAACCATTTCTTTTTCTTTTTCGAACTGTAGTTGGCCACCCGGTTTCGTCCGCCGTTTTTTGCCTCGTAGAGGGCCTCGTCGGCGGCGTTGATAAACTCGTTTTTGTTGAACTCGCCCTGGGCAGGATGGGCGCAGGCAACACCAACGCTGATGGTCACGTGGTAGCTGTTGCAGCCGTCGTCAAAGTCGTGATTTTCAACGGCCTTGCGTATTTTTTCGGCAACGGCAAAGGCCTCCTCCCCCTCTGTTTCCGGAAGAACGAAAACAAACTCCTCGCCACCGTAACGGGCGATGAGATCATACTCGCGAATGACTTCCTTGGTGATGCGGCTGAACTCTTTGAGAATGAAATCACCGGTCTGATGACCGTAGGTGTCATTGAATCTCTTGAAGTGATCGATATCGGCCAGCAGCAGGGAGAGGCAACGGTCGTTGCGGATTGCGCGGTTGATTTCGGAATCAAGAAAATTTTGAAAATAACGATGGTTATTGATTTCGGTCAATCCGTCGAGGTTGGCCAGGTTTTCCAGGAGGCGGTTTTTCTGCGCCAGTTCCTCGGTGAGTTTTTCCAACTCCATCTTGGATTTGATCAGCTCCCGGTTCATCTCTTCGTAGGAGAGGTTGATCAGGCTGAGGCGCAAATTCGCCTCCTGGAGAATTTCCGCCACCGATTTCACCGGGTTGATCTTGATCCCGAAAAACTTGGCGGATTGATCGATGGACTGATCAATCATCTTTAGCACCGTGTTGACACCCAAGACCTTGAGTTGCAGCAGTTCCTTGGCCTCGTTTCGAAACTGTTTGTGATAGACTTCCGGCGTGTCGGAGTAGAAGACCTTGGCAAGTAAGCCCGCAAGGTAGGCGGCGCGAATGGAGTGCTTGAACTTCTGGTTGCCGCCCGGATAGCTTTTGGGCTGATGATGGTATTGGATCGGCAGGAGCAGGCTTTCCGGCAAGCCCCACACCTTGGCGACCTCATAGCCGATCTCCGCATGGGTTATGCCGATCAGTTCCAGTTCGAGCTGATTCTGATCGGTCTTGTCCTGCCCTTTGTCCTGCGATTCATTTTCTTTGAGGCGATCGAGGATCTGGTCGTACTCCTTGGGCAAAGTGGTGGCAAAGATCAACTGGCCGATATTCTGGAGCAGACCGCAGGTAAAGGCTTCTTCCGTATCGGCATTGGGGACCTGTTCAAGAATCAGTTTCGTTCCTGCCGCTTCCACCAGCGAGCGTTCCCAGAACTGCTCAAAATCAAAATGAGATTTTTTTGCCTTATTGCCCAGGGAGAGGAAGGAGAAGCTGAGCACCAGACTGCGCACCGCATTCAAGCCGAGTATGGACACCGCCTGATTGATCGATGCGATCTGTTGCGGGAAGCTGTAAAAAGAGGAGTTGGCCACGCGAAGAATTTTGGTGGAAAGTCCCATATCCTTGCTGATCAGCTCAGCGATATCGTTCAGGGTCGTCTCCTCCTGGGCGGTGAGAACCAACAGTTTGCTGGCGATGATGGGCAAGGTGGGAAGGTTTTTGGAATCGAGAATGGCGGACAGGGCCGCCTCCGAAGCTGCAGTGTTTGCCGACATAGGAGAATCCTGGTGATGGTGTTGGCGAGCACAGGCGGCACGAAAATGCAATGCATTCACCGAGGTTGCGGCCTATGGAAATGTTGGTCATTCTCGAAAAAAGCCTCGAGAATGACGTTTCGAGCTTCGCAAGTTGCCGATTTCACGATGCGTGACATTCAGGCTTTTGACTTTTTACGAAGCCATCATGTTTGGCTTCAGTATATATTTTTTTACGGCGCCATCCAAGCAACTCCGGAGAAAAACATGACCGTGCAGGGGGGGGGGCTGCCTTGCCGTTTGCGGGTGGAGACGGGGGGCGGTTTGGGTGAACTCTTGGTTCAGCTGCCATCCCAGACCCGGTTTGGGTAGGAGCAGGGGTATCCCTTGTAGGTGGTGAATTCCAGAGACTCGCCGCAGGAGGTGATGTATTTGGGCGCCAGAGGAATTTTGCCGCCTCCGCCGGGGGCATCGAGGGCGTAGGTGGGGATGGCCATGCCGGAAATATGTCCGATCAACTGCTCCATGATGGCGATACCGGCATCAATGGTAGTGCGAAAATGGGAGGTGCCCCTGGTCTGATCGATCTGGAAGAGATAGTAGGGTTTGACCCGCATCGCCAGCAGTCCGCGAAAGAGTTCGGCCAGGATCTGGGCCGAATCGTTCACGCCCCGCAAGAGTACGGTTTGACAGCCAAGGGGAATGCCGGCATCGGCAAGAAACCCACAGGCCTGGGCCGCCTCGGGGGTCAGTTCCCGCGGATGATTGAAGTGAGTATTGATGAACAGCGGATGAAAACGGGAGAGCATTCGGGCCAGGTCAGCGGTGATGCGGGAGGGAAGGGTGCAGGGGACACGGGTCCCGATGCGGATCGTTTTTACCGAGGTGATTTGGCGCAGTCGGGTCAGGATATCCTCCAGACGTCGGTCGCTGAGCATGAAGGGGTCCCCACCGGAGAGCAGCACATCGCTGATGGCCGGAGTCTGACGCAGGTAGTCGAGTCCGGCCGCAATGGTTTGCTCGGTGATGCGCATCTCGGTGCGGCCAACCTTGCGCTTGCGGGTGCAGAACCGGCAATAGACCGGGCATTCCGAGCTGATCAAAAACAGAGCCCGATCCGGGTACTTATGGACGAGGTTCGGCACCGGGCTGAGGTTTTCCTCGTCCAGGGGGTCTTCCAGCCCCTGGGGATCGATCAGCTCAAGGGGGGCGGGGATGGCCTGACGCCAGATTGGATCACCCGGCTCCTCAATGAGTCTCTGGTAATAGGGACTGATGCGCACGGGATAGGTTTGCGCTACCTGTTCCACCATGTTCCGGTCAAGGGAAAATCGTCGGCAGAGTGATTCTATGGCTGATTGACTTCCCCCTTGCTCGGGATTGTTGTACAACGTCGTCTGTTCTGTTCTGTGCATGTCCTGGCTCCTGAGTTCATAGAGGCAATACACCAAGTGAGGGAGCCTGCCAAGCAGGATTTGCCGTTGTTGTTAAACCGCACAGCCGCTCGTTTTGCCGAATTTGATGCCTTTTTGAAGTTTGAGCGAAGAGGGAGTATAGTGTATTCTCCTTTTCCCATGTTCACGGTTTCCAAGAAATGCGCCGATTTCTCCTTTTGATCCCAACCTTTATTTTCTGCCTGGTACTCTCCCTGGGAGCAGGCGGCATTCTCGCCTACCGCTCCGGCCTGGAGGCCCTGGCCAAGGACGGCGCCACGCAAATGGAGCTCTACATCTCCTATCTTCGCGGCGTCCTGGAAAAATACGAGGGGCTTCCCGAGTTGCTGGCCACCAACAAACAGTTGGTCAACTTTCTGCAAAATCCGGGAAGCAGGGAGAGGATCAATGCGCTCAACATGTATCTGGAGACGATCAACAACATCAGCGACGCCGCCGATACCTATCTGATGAACCGTGACGGGCTGACCATTGCCGCCTCCAACTGGAACACCCCGAAACCCTTTGTCGGTCGAAATTTCAGCTACCGACCCTATTTTAAACAGGCCATGGAAGGCAAGCTGGGGCGATATTTCGCCCTGGGCACCACCTCCAGTGAACGCGGCTATTATTTCGCCTATCCGGTACGGTACGAGGGCAGTATTCTCGGCGCGGTGGTGATCAAAATCAACATCGATTCGATCGAGGAAAACTGGAGCGATCAGAACGCCAACTTCCTGGTGGTTGATCCCGATGGCATCATCTTCATCACCACCCGGGAGCAGTGGCGATTCAAGACCATGCGGCCCCTTGATCCGCAGGTGCTCCAGCGGTTGGCTGAAACCAGGCGCTACCCCAACGCCTCCCTTGAGCCGATCAAACTGGTCGAAGAACAGAAGGTTGCCCAGGGCAAGCTGATCAAGCTGATGCTGGAGGATGAGGGAAAGGTCAAAACCTTTCTTCAGCAGGAGGCGGCCATGCCCCAGGCCGGCTGGCAGGTGTATACGCTCTCCGAGTTCAAACCGGTGGAAACGCGGGTTATCCTGACCCTGATGAGTATCGTCGGTGTCGGGGGGCTGGCGGCCTTGACCATGTTGTTGTACTGGCAACACCAGCAACAGGTGGCTGAACGGCAGCTGTTTGTCGAAAATAATCGCCGCATGCTCGAAGAGGCCAACGAGAAACTGGAGATTCGCGTCAATGAGCGGACAGCAGCCCTGACCAGCAGCAACGAACAGCTGCGTCAGGAGATCCAGGAACGGCAGAAGACCGAGGAGGAACTGCGCAAGACCCGCCGAGAGTTGATCCATGCCGCCAAACTGGCCGCCCTGGGGCAGATGAGTACGGTCATCACCCACGAGCTCAATCAGCCGCTGGCCGCTATTCGCACCTACACCGACAATGCGGTGCAGTTTCTCGCCAAGGGGCGGGCGGACAATGTGGAGTGGAACCTGGAGCAGATCAAAGAACTGACCGAGCGCATGGGCCAACTCGCCATGCAGCTGAAAATTTTTGCGCGCAAGAGCAGCGGCAAGCTGAACGTGGTGCCGCTGCACGGAGTTGTTGACGGGGCCATGGAGGTGATGGCGCCGATCATCTCCAAGTCCGGAGTCAAGCTGACCATCAACATGCCGCCGGACCTGGAGGGGGTGCGTGCCAATGCAGTGCTGCTGCAGCAGGTCCTGGTGAATCTCCTTGCCAACAGCCTGCAGGCCGTGGCTGATCAGGAGACCAAAGAAATTCGGATCGATGTCAGCCGGGAGGAGGACAAGGTCCTGCTAGGTGTGGAGGATAACGGGCCCGGCATTGACCCGGCCATGGCCCGGCGTATCTTTGAACCCTTTTTCACCACCAAGGATCCCGGAAAGGGATTGGGACTGGGTCTGACCATCTCCGCCCGTATCATGGAGGACATGGGGGGACGCATTCGAGTTGTCCACACCGGGTATGGGGCCTGTTTTGAAATTACGCTCAACACTCAATGATACCGTGATGAACCCACTGAACAAAGTCCTGTTTATTGACGATGAAATGCATATCCGCCAGGCCAACCGCCAGACCCTGGAACTGGCTGATTTCGAGGTCACCTGCCTGGAATCGGCGGAAGAGGCCCTTGCGGTCCTCAGGGAGACCTGGCCCGGGGTGGTGGTGTGCGATATTCGTCTGCCTGGGATGAGCGGCACCGATCTGCAGCGTAAACTGCATGAACAGGATAGCGACTTGCCGGTCATCCTCATCACCGGACATGGCGACGTGTCCACCGCTGTCCAGGCCATGCGTGATGGCGCCTATGATTTTCTCGAAAAGCCCTACTCCTCGGAGCGGTTGGTCAAGACAGTCTCCAAGGCCCTGGAGAAACGCATGCTCACCCTGGAGAACCGGGCGCTGCGTACCGAACTCGAGGCCTACAGCGCCCCGGGGCCTCGTTTCATCGGCATCACCCCGGCCACCCAGACCCTGCGCGCCACCATCGGCCAGATCGCCGACACCGATGCCGATGTGCTCCTGGTGGGAGAGACCGGCACCGGCAAGGAACTGGTTGCCCGTCTTCTCCATGAGCACAGCCGGCGCCGCAATCAGAACTTCGTTGCCATCAACTGTGGCGCGGTGGCAGAGAACATGATTGAAAGCGAGTTGTTTGGTCATGAGGCCGGCGCCTTTACCGATGCCCGCTCCACCCGAATCGGCAAATTTGAACACGCCGATGGCGGTACCCTGCTGCTCGACGAGATCGAAAGCATGCCGATGCAGGTTCAGGTCCATCTGCTGCGGGTCCTGCAGGAGCGCGCAGTTGAGCGCATGGGCTCAAATCGTCTGATTCCGCTCGATCTGCGGGTGGTTGCCGCAGCCAAGGTCGATCTCAAGGAGGCCGCCCGCCAGGGGACCTTTCGCGAGGATTTATACTATCGCCTCAATGTGGTCTGCCTGGAAATTCCACCGCTGCGGGAGCGGCGGGAGGATATTCCCCTCATCTTTCACCACTATCTGCTGGTGGCCAGCCATCGTTATCAAAAAGAGGTGCCCATGCCCAAGCAGGCGCAGGTCAACCTGCTGATGGCCTATGACTGGCCGGGCAATGTGCGCGAGTTGCGCAACCTGGCGGAACGCTACGTGCTGCTCGGTGCACAGTTCAACTGGTCGCTGGAACGGATGATGTCCGGTGGTGGTGCCAAACAGATCACCAGTCTGCCCGATCAGGTGGATGCCTTTGAACGGGCCATTCTCGAGCAGGCCCTGGCCAGTCATAAGGGATGTATCCGCGATGTGATGGCCTCTCTGTCGATCCCCAGGAAAACCCTCTACGACAAGCTGCGCAAGTACGAACTCGATAAAAACGATTTCAAGTAAAGACATTTTTTCCGGAGAAAAAGGAAAGGTCTTGCCTGGCCTTTTGCCCCTTCGATCATACAATTTTCCACCTTCTCTCTCCTCCCCAAGTCCATGCCGCCCAAGCAATTTGGGCCGGTTTTCCCACCTTTTCAAGGGGGGATGGGTGGGTTTCCACCCATGGCAATGGGGGGTGTTCAGGGGCATCTACCCCCTAACTGTTTTTAAACACTCGCCTTCTTGGATTTCTTCCCTGCCTGGATCTCTTTTTGCTATCAAACCGTGATGTCCAAATTCGGTGCCTGCACCGATTTAGAGAGGATTGGACACAATCAGTCCGGATTGCCGGGCTCATTCCATCACAACTTGTTAGGAGGGAGTATGTTCAAGAAGGTTTCCAAAGCATTGTTGGCAACTGCAGTAACAATGGCCCTGGTGGCCGGATCCGCCGTGGCTGGTCCCATTGTCATCAAATTTTCCCACGTCGTGGCTGAGAACACACCCAAAGGTTTGGCTGCCAACAAATTCCGTGACCTGGTCAAAGAAAAGATGGGCGACAAGGTGGTGGTCGAGGTGTATCCGAGCTCCCAGCTTTTCGATGATGACAAGGTCCTGGAAGCGATGATGCTTGGCGACGTCCAGATGGCTGCCCCCGCACTCTCCAAGTTTGATCGATACACCAAAAAACTGCAGATTTTCGATCTGCCCTTCCTGTTCCAGGACATGGAAGCCGTCAATCGCTTCCAGCAGGGAGAGGATGGCCAGAAATTGTTGAACTCCATGAGCAAAAAAGGGTTTATCGGCCTCGGTTACATCCATAACGGCCTGAAACAGCTCTCCTCCAGCAAACCAATGCGTGTTCCCGCCGATGCCTCTGGGATGAAATTCCGTATCATGGCCTCCGATGTCCTTGCAGCACAGTTCAATGCCATGAAGGCCGTTCCCTTGAAAAAACCCTTTTCCGAGGTGTTCATCCTCCTGCAGACCAAGGCCATAGATGGTCAGGAGAATACCTGGTCCAATATCTACTCCCAGAAATACTATGAGGTGCAACCGTATATCACCGAGTCCAACCACGGTCTGCTCGACTATATGGTCGTCACCACCGCCGAGTTCTGGAACGATCTTCCTGAAGATATCCGCACCCAGTTGAAGCAACTCCTTGACGAGGCCGTCGCCTACGGCAACAAGGCAGCCTTGGACAAGGCCATCGAAGACAAGCAGAAGGTCATCGACTCCAAACGGACTCAGATCATCGAGCTCACCCCGGAAGAGCGCGCCCAATGGGTTGAGGTCATGAAACCGGTTTGGAAGAAATTCGAGAAGGAAATCGGTAAGGAACTGATCGATGCCGCTTATCAAGCCAACCAGGCCAAATAAGTGACCGTAATCCTCGTTGACAAAGGCAGCCCCTACCGGCTGCCTTTACCGTTCAATCTTTAAAGGGGAAACTCATGTTTCTGCGAGTGCTCAACAGGGTGGAGGAGGCGATTATCTGCCTCTTGCTGGTGACGACAACCGGACTGGTGTTCATGGACGTCGTCATGCGATTTGGTTTCAATAGCGGGTTTATCTGGTCCCAGGAATTGACCCTCCATATGTCGGCCTGGTTTGTGCTTTTCGGCTGTTCCTATGGTGTCAAGCAGGGGTCGCATATTGGGGTGGACGCCTTTGTCAACCTGTTCCCGCCGATTGGAAGACGCATTCTGACGACCCTTGGTTGCCTGCTGGCCTTGGCCTACTGCGGTTTGATTATCTACGGCGGGTATATCTATCTCAGTAAGGTCAAGAAGATCGGCATTGAGCTTGAGGATATCCCGGTGGCGACCTGGATTGCCCGTTCCATTCTCATCATCGGCTTTGTCTTTCTCACCATTCGTATCCTGATTCTTCTCTGGAATGTACTTCGCGGCGAGGTGGATGCGTTTCGTCACGCCGATGAGGCCAAGGAATCAATGGAGATTGTTGAAGAACTGAAAAATGGGGGGAGCAAGGCATGACCACTGTAGCGCTCTTTGGCCTGTTGTTGATCTGTATGCTCTTGGGGATGCCCATTGCCTTTGCCCTTGGTCTTTCCAGCATTACGACCATCCTCTTCTTTTCCAACGATTCGCTGGCTTCCATTGCCCTTAAACTCTTTGAAGCCCTGTCATCGCATTACACCCTGCTGGCTATTCCGTTTTTTATTTTGTCCTCCGCCTTTCTTTCCACCGGCGGAGTGGCCAAGCGGATCATTCGTTTTGCCTTGAGCATTGTCGGACACATCCGTGGCGGCATGGCCATGGCCTCGGTGCTCGCCTGCATGATCTTTGCCGCGGTTTCCGGTTCCTCGCCCGCCACCGTTGCAGCCATCGGATCCATCGTCATTGCCGGCATGGTCCGTGCCGGCTATCCGGAGAGCTTTGCTGCCGGTGTCATCACCAATGCGGGGACCCTGGGCATTCTTATCCCGCCGTCGATCGTCATGCTTGTCTATGCGGCGGCCACGGAGGTATCCGCTGCCCGTATGTTCATGGCGGGCTTTGTTCCGGGCCTACTCATGGGCGGCATCTTGATGGTTGCGATCTACATCGTTGCCCGGATCAAAAATATTCCCGCATTGCCCTGGGCCGGATTTAAGGAGGTTCTCTCCTCCGGTGGTTCCGCCCTGGGCGGCCTGATGCTGATCATCATTGTCCTGGGGTCTATCTACGGCGGTATTGCCAGCCCCACCGAGGCGGCTGCGGTTTCCGCGCTGTACGCCTTTGGCGTGGCCATTTTCGGCTATCGCGATATCGGCCCGATGAAACATATTCCCTACCGCAAGCCAGGTGAAGGCCTCGGCGCTGCCATTGGCCGCAACATGGTCCAATCGGTCATTGCGATTCCCAAGTGCGTCACGGACAAAGAGGTGAACAAGGTGCTGATCGACGCCTCCAAGGTGAGTATCATGCTCCTGTTCATCATTGCCAATGCCATGCTCTTTGCACATGTGCTCACCACCGAGCGCATTCCCCATCATCTGGCGGAGATGATTCTCGGCATGGGACTGGAAGCCTGGTCGTTTTTGATCGTGGTCAACCTGCTGCTTTTGGCTGCCGGTAACTTCATGGAGCCCTCGGCCATCCTCCTGATCATGGCCCCGATCCTTTTTCCCATTGCGATGAAACTGGGCATCGACCCGATCCATCTTGGTATCGTCATGGTGGTGAACATGGAAATCGGCATGCTGACCCCGCCGGTCGGCCTCAACCTGTTTGTTACTGCCGGAATTACCGGACAGAGTATCGGCTGGGTCATCCGCGCCTCCTTTCCCTGGCTGTTGCTCCTTCTCCTCTTTCTTGCACTTGTTACCTACATTCCGCAGATTTCACTCTGTCTGCCTGAGTTTATCGATCAACTTCACGGGTATAATTAATCCCCGCTTGCAAGCCCCCTCTCCCCAGGTTGGACAGGGGGCTTCAGCCTTTTAAGGAGAACGCCATGGTTCCTCGTCCAGAAATCAATACCATTCTCTACGCCACCGATCTCGGCGAACAGACCCGTCCTGTTTTTCGCATGGCCGTCAGCCAGGCTCGCCGTTACGATGCCCGTATTCTCATGATGCATGTGGTACCTCCCTTGGGCAGCAGTGCCCTCTCCATCGTCGATTCGTACCTTTCCCGCGAGGATGCGGAAAAACTGCACCAGGATGGCATGAAAAACCTTTTGGCAACGATGAAGGCACGTATCGAGCGGTTTAAAGAGGAGGAAATCGAGGCCTACAACATTAACCGTGTCCCTGTGACCGAGATTATTGTCGTCAGCGGTAGCTACCCCAGCCATGAAATTCTTCGTGTCGCTGAGGAGCACAAGGTCGATATGATTGTCATGGGCAAGTCAACCCACAGTTTTTTCAATGCCGACGTCATGGGCACCACTGCCCGGAGGGTGACCAGGTTCAGCCGTATTCCGGTGTTGCTTGTTCCCAACAATCCCCTATGAAATGAACGTCCTGCCGAAAGAGAGAGAAGATGATCGCTGAAGGAATGAAGCTGACCCTGCTCGGGGTCGGCGTTGTGTACCTGTTTTTGAGTTTGCTGGTCGTGGTGATCAAGGTGGCCTCTAGGGTGCTCAAGCCACTCACGGATAAGGAAGAGGCGGCTTACCA
The DNA here is from genome assembly GCF_963665445.1 of uncultured Desulfobulbus sp. Lineage (GTDB taxonomy): Bacteria > Desulfobacterota > Desulfobulbia > Desulfobulbales > Desulfobulbaceae > Desulfobulbus. Next base: position 569,904 of record NZ_OY762276.1, read on the forward strand.
TGCCCTACCTGTCAAAAAAACTGTAAGTCGCCGCGCGGAAGAAGAGATGCAGCGTGTCATGGCGGTGATCAATGCCGCTATAACTGCTCATCAAGAGCGCAAGGCGGCTGCCGCGCTTTTTCAGGAAAGAACACAGTCCATTGCCGCAACGAGTGCTTCCTTACCAGGGGGAAGCATGCAGTTGACGGAGTCGCAGAAATATCGTGAACCGCGCCGGCGGCCCTATCGTGCCGGGGAACTGTTCCTTCGGGACCGCTCGACCCTGGCCGGTTACCTCTATCACCGCTAAGAGCGATGGGTCAGAAACCACCCATTGTTGCGTGCTCGTTGGTTGTTGCCGTGGTGCTGGCTGCCCGGTGCTGATTTTCATTTGTTCTGTACGAGAGAAGAGAAGGTATGAATACAATTTCCCGTTATAAGGTCACCGTCGACGGTATAACCTACCATGTTCAAGTCGAAGACGAATCCGGAGAGGTTGCATCCGTCAATCGTGCCGACGAGCTGCAGGGAAGTAAACCGCACCGTCAGCCGATCGAGGTGCGCACCCATCTCCCCGGCAACATCTATGAAGTACTGTGCGCTGAAGGCGACCGGGTCAAAAAGGGGGAGACTGTCGTCATCCTTGAGGCAATGAAAATGGAATCCCCAATCTATGCCACAGAGGATGGGGTGGTCAAGTCGGTAGAGGTCAGCAAGGGGCAAACCGTTAAAGCCGGCCAGGTGTTGGTCGTTATTGCCTGACCTCTCCCCCACAGTCAACCATGAAGAAATATTGTCTTGTCTGGACCCTTGTTCTGCCCACGCTCCTGCTGATAAACCCGTTTGCAGGTACCCCGACTGCGCTGGCAGCCGAGCCAGGCCTGCACACCGTACCGGGTATGTGGGAAATGTTGAGCCAATTCTGGCAATCAACCGGCATTATCCAGTTTGTCCTGCCGGAGAACGGTCAGTGGACCGATGGGGTTGGCCGGTTGATCATGATAGCCGTCGGGGTGTTATTGCTCTACCTGGCCATTGCCCGTGAATTTGAACCACTGTTGCTCCTCCCCATCGGATTCGGCTCAATTCTTTCCAATATTCCGTTGGCCGGCATGAATGACCCCGGCGGCCTTCTTTACTTTATTTATACCATCGGTATCAAGTCAGGCGCTTTTCCGTTGATCATCTTCATGGGCATCGGCACATTGACCGATTTCGGCCCCATGCTGGCCAATCCCAAAACCGCCCTCCTCGGTGCGGCTGCCCAATTCGGCATCTTTACCACCTTGATCGGGGCACTGTTGCTCTCCGAATATGTTCCGGGTATCGATTTCAACCTCTTGGACGCAGCCTCCATCGGTATTATCGGTGGAGCTGACGGACCGACCGCCATCTTTCTCTCGAGCCAACTCTCGCCACGGCTGCTTGGGTCCATTGCCGTTGCCGCCTATTCCTACATGGCCCTGGTCCCCATCATTCAACCGCCGATCATGCGCCTTCTGACCACCACCGGCGAACGGCGTATCCGCATGAGTCAAATGCGCTACGTGGGCAAGGTTGAGAAAATTGTCTTTCCGCTGATCGTGCTTGCGCTCAGTATCTTTTTGCTGCCCTCTGCCGCTCCGCTCATCGGCATGTTCATGTTTGGTAATCTGATGCGTGAATGCGGGGTGGTGGATCGCCTTTCAAAAACAGCACAAAATGCACTGCTCAATATCGTGACCATATTTCTGGGATTGGGGGTCGGTGCGCAGATGACGGCAGAGAAGTTTCTCAATGCCTCGACCTTGGGCATCCTCTTTCTGGGTGTTATCGCCTTTTCCATCGGGACCGCTTCCGGCGTACTGATGGCGAAGCTGATGAACCTGCTCCCTGGCACAAAAATTAACCCCCTGATCGGGTCTGCGGGGGTCTCGGCCGTTCCCATGGCGGCACGGGTCAGCCATCGTTTGGGTATGGAGGCTGATCCGGAAAATATGCTGCTGATGCATGCCATGGGGCCCAATGTTGCCGGTGTTATCGGTTCGGCTGTTGCTGCAGGGGTGTTGCTGACCTTGAAAAACTTTGCCGGCTGACGACGGTCTTCACGAAGACGACCAAAGCTCCTGCAGCCAAGGTGCTTTCGTCTCTCGTTCAGTTCTGTCCGGTTATGGTTGACTTCTCTTCGATTTTTGTTTTTATTTCTTGCAAATAGGAAGGTTGTTCGCCACAGAAAAATCGTTGATACCGGTTGTGAGGAGGGCTGATGATCGTTCGGGTTATAATGACGCGCAAGGTGGCCAGACACGGCAAAGGACTTGATGTGACCCTGTTGCCGGTTCTGTCCGAATTACTGATGGAGCTTCGCTCCATTGCCAATCAGCAGTCCGGATATATTTCCGGAGAAACCCTGCGCAATGTCCATGAGCCGGAAGAGTACGTGGTCATCAGTACCTGGCGTTCCATTGAAGATTGGCAACGCTGGTTTGCCAATGAAAAGCGAGCCGAACTCGAAGGGAAGGTCGATGCACTGATCGGCTCGCCGACCACCTATAAGATCTACAGTTATTACTGACCTTCCTGTATTTTTTCTTGTTTTGCGGGCCGCTTCCTTGGGAGTCGGCCTTTTTTTGTGCATGCCCGGCTTGCCCCTCTTTTGCTTCCCTTCCATTTTGACAGCCTCGTTAAAAGTCAAAAGTTGAGAAATCGAGGTTCGTCAAATCAATAGGTTAGAAGGCAAGAAACGTCGTTTTCGTGGCTTTTTTACGAGAACGATATTTTTTCTGTCCCAATCTGCCGCATTCTCCCATTGAAGGGGGGGAGGCGGCTTCATCCCCGGTTGGGAGCTTCTTGGCCTGCTCCAGACAGAGAATAACTGTTGTTGACAGGCATGAATTCTGGATGGCGCTTGACCAACAAAAAAGGCTGTTCCCACCGTGAGGTGAGAACAGCCTTGGGAACGAGAGCTATCGCAGGATCGATCAATGATCGATGCTGAACGAAGCCTTGAGGTATTCGCGGTTGAGGCGGGCGATGTTGCGAATGGTGATGCCTTTGGGGCAGACGTTTTCGCATTCACGCTCGTTGGAGCAGTTACCGAAACCTTCAGCATCCATCTGCATAACCATGTTGATGGCCCGTTTTTTGGCTTCAAGTTGACCCTGGGGAAGCAGGGCAAGCTGAGAAACCTTGGCGGAAAGAAACAGCATCGGGGTACCGTTGGGGCAGGCGGCGGCACAGGCACCGCAACCGATGCAGGCGGCTGCATCCATGGCCTGCTCGGCGACATGCTGCGGGATAAGGATGGTGTTGCCATCTTGCGGGGATCCGGTGTTGACCGAGACGAAACCGCCGGCAGCGATGATGCGGTCCAGGGCGCCGCGATCAACGATCAGATCTTTGACGATCGGGAAGCCCTGGGAGCGGAACGGCTCGATGACGATGGTGTCGCCATCTTTGAACCGGCGCATGTGCAGCTGGCACAAAGTGGTTTCCTTGTCCGGACCGTGGGCGGTACCGTTGACAACCGCACCGCACATACCGCAGATACCCTCGCGGCAGTCATGATCAAAGGCGATGGGCTCCAAGCCTTTGACAGTTAACCATTCGTTCAGCACGTCGATCATCTCCAGAAAGGAGCTGTCGGTGCTGATGTCTTTGAGAGCATGCTCCTCAAAAGCGCCTTTAGCCAGAGGACCATTCTGTCGCCAAATTTTCACTATTATATTAATCGATTTCGATGACATAAGCTTTCTTCTGCGTTGTGTTTTAAACTTCAGTTATGAATCTGCTTAACTCGGGTCAGATATGCATTACTTGTAGCTACGCTGTGAAGGAGTAACGTACTCGAAGGTCAGCGGCTCCTTGTGCAATTCTGGAGCGGTTCCCGGACCTTTGTACTCCCAAACGGCTACATAGCTGAAGTTTGCATCGTCACGTTTGGCTTCATTTTCCTCTGTCTGGCTCTCTTCGCGGAAGTGACCACCACAGGACTCTTCGCGATGGAGAGCGTCGCGTACCATGAGCTCACCGAACTCGAGGAAGTCGGCAACACGACCGGCACGCTCAAGCGACTGGTTCAGTTCCTGTCCAGAGCCAGGCACGACAACGTTCTCCCAGAAGTCGGCACGGATCTCAGGGATTCTTTTGAGGGCGTATTCCAGACCTTCCTTGTTCCGGCCCATACCACAGTAATCCCACATGATCTTCCCCAGCTCTTTGTGGAAATGATCAACGGTCTGGCCGCCTTTGCCGCTCTTGGTGTTCTTGAGCAGTTTGGCAACATTCTCACGAACGCCGTTGGCAGCTTCCTCGAACGCAGGAAGGTCGGTGGTCGTGGGGACCGGGGCAACGGTGGCCAGGTAGTTCCCGATGGTGTAGGGCAGAACGAAGTAACCGTCAGCCAGACCCTGCATCAGTGCTGAAGCACCGAGGCGGTTGGCGCCGTGGTCGGAGAAGTTTGCCTCACCGCAGGCATAGAGGCCGGGAACGGTGGTCATGAGGTGATAGTCAACCCAGAGGCCGCCCATGGTGTAGTGGATGGCCGGGTAGATCTGCATCGGCTCTTTGGTCGGATCGGTATCGGCAATCTTCTGGTACATATGGAAGAGGTTACCGTATTTACGCAGAACCACGTCGAGTCCGTCGCGTTTGATCGCATCGGCAAAGTCGAGGTAGACGCCGAGACCGGTTTCGCCGATACCGTGGCCCTCATCACAGGCCAGCTTGGCGTTACGGGATGCAACGTCACGGGGAACCAGGTTGCCGAATGAGGGGTATTTACGCTCGAGGTAGTAATCGCGCTCATCCTCAGGAATGTCATTGGCGTGCCGTTTGTCGCCTTTCTTCTTGGGTACCCAGACGCGACCATCGTTACGCAGTGACTCGGACATCAGGGTCAGCTTGGATTGGAAGTCGCCATGCACCGGGATACAGGTCGGGTGGATCTGGACATAGCAGGGGTTACCGAAACCAGCACCCTTCTTGTACGCGCGCCAGGCGGCGGTGACGTTGGAGGCCATGGCGTTGGTGGAAAGGAAGTAGACGTTACCGTAGCCACCGGTGCAGAGCACAACCGCATGGGCGGAGTATTTCTCGATTTCGCCGGTGACGAGGTTACGGACAACGATACCTTTGGCCACGCCATCAACGGTCACGACATCCATCATTTCGCGACGGGTGTACATTTTGACCTTACCGGTTGATACCTGGCGCATCATCGCGGAGTAGGCGCCGAGCAGCAGCTGCTGTCCCGTCTGGCCACGAGCATAAAATGTACGGCTTACCTGGGCACCGCCGAAGGAGCGGTTGGCCATGGTTCCGCCGTATTCACGGGCAAAGGGGACGCCTTGGGCGACACACTGGTCGATGATGTTGTTGGAGACCTGAGCCAGACGATAGACATTGGCCTCACGGGCGCGGAAGTCGCCACCTTTGACGGTGTCGTAGAACAGGCGGAAGATGGAGTCGCCATCGCCCTGATAGTTTTTAGCGGCATTGATACCACCCTGTGCGGCGATGGAGTGGGCGCGACGGGGGCTGTCCTGGATGCAGAACGATTTAACATTGTAGCCCAGCTCGCCCAGGGTGGCGGCTGCGGAGGCGCCAGCCAGGCCGGTGCCGACGATGATGACTTCGTATTTACGTTTGTTGGCGGGGTTAACGAGTTTATTGGAAAAACGGCATTTGTCCCATTTTTCTGCTATCGGTCCTTCAGGTATCTTTGCGTCAAGCTGCATAGTCGTTTCTTTTTGCTGTAGTTAATAAGAATAAAGCTTGTTGGGAGAATTCACGAGCAGGAAAGTGGCCGTAATTTCTCTATCGTCTCTGTCAATTTGTACTCGATTAAAGCAATTGATTTCGGGAGATGACCATCAAGAAGGTGATCAACAAAAAGACGCCGCCCATGATGCCCGCAAGTGCCCAGGTGATCACACGCAACGGATAATCATATTTGGGATGGCTGATGCCGAAGGTCTGAAGCAGAGACCAGAATCCATGGCTGACGTGGAGGAACAGCAGACAAATGCCGGCTCCGTAGATCAGGGTGAAGAATGGGTTGTTCAGTACTTCGGTAACAAAGTCAGAAATTGTTTTTACTTCGGTTTTCTCGACAAAATGGAAGTTTGCGAGGTGGATCAGAATGAAGATGAAGATGGCAACGCCGGTGTACGGCATGGTTTTGGAGCCGATGGTACGGCCGCCGGCTGAGGTCTCAACAGCGTACTTGCCGCCGCGGGCCTTACGGTTCTGCAAGAACAAGATGATACCAGTGATGACATGCAGAAAGAAAATGGTGTACAGGCCGATTTCAAAGATAGGCACAAACGGGCCTAAGGAATGAAGATGATGCGCATAGGCATTAAATGCGCTTCTCCCCCAGAAAATTGTACTGTTGCCTATGGTGTGCACGAGGAGGAACGAGCCCAACATAAACCCAGTAAAAGCCATGATGTACTTTTTGCCCAACGATGAACGACAAGTTTGAATGAACCACGACATAATTACCTTTCCTGAATGAGAGTTAAAAGAATGAAACGGTTGATACGCCAGCGAAACCAGGCTCAGAACTGAAGCGATATTCAGACTGAACGGTCATTCATTAACTCTGGATCACCTGACCTGTCAAGAAAAAAAGGCCCTTGTAATTTCAGCAAATTTTGCTCGAATAGGCCTTAACCGCACCTTAAAAAATATGCGTAATGTGCAAGGTTTTGCCGGGGCAGAATGTCTCAATTCACGACAGCGATGTGTAGTAATGTCACGACAAGGGCTTGAGCTGGGATTGCAAATTTGTGGTCATTATGACATTTGGGATAAGGCGTGATTGATCGCATAGCTGGCACAAAAAAATTGTGCGAGTTGGCGAAGGGGCTGTTCGAGAGGATGGCTGGCTTGCGTGCCGAAGTGAAGGGCTTGAGAGAGCAGTGCACACTTAATACCGTGTTTTCAGCAAAGTAGAAACATTATTCTTTTGCTTGAGCATCAATGGTCGGACTTAATGTATGCGTGCGCCTTGTGAGGCTGTTGCTCTCTTCTCCTGGGGGGCTGGAATCACATGAAGAGAGGGCTTTTTCGCCTCACCGGGGGGCCGCCTCAGACCTGCTCTCCCTTGCGGTGAAAGGCTCCAGGCAATCTCCGGTTTGGGGGGTGCCTTTGCGTAAAGCCAGCCGCTGGTTTGTCAAACAATTGCAAAAATCAACCATCGTGCTAGAGAATCTATCCTCAGGTTACATATGTATACTTTTCAATAACCATGGCAGCCGGACCGTGGGGCTGAACAGTCTTGTCCGGGCTTGCGCACAATGAGAGGGCGATATGCTGCATACCTCCGTTTCCCCCGAAGGTCGATTCAAAGTGGGCAGACACTGCCCCAGCTACCAAGTTGCCAACCTGCGTCAGCAAGAGCATGTATGCTCTTTGGGACAGACCGATCAGGGCAGCGAGTTGTTTAATCACCAAAACTTCCCCGTGAGTGATGTGACGGTCGAAATGGCGCGTCCCATCTACGAGATTCTCAATCCCTTTCCTTTCCGCGGGTGCACCTATATCGATTCCGGCTGGGCAAACGGCAGGGTCGGTCATACTGAACGCATCTGCATCCCTGCAAGGGAAGAGGTGAGTTTGCGGACCCTGCTAGGGCAGCACTGCAACGAACAGACGGCGCAAGCCATAATCGGTCAACTGCCGCTTTCCCTGCGGTATGAGCTCGCAGCCACCTCCACCGATGCCGAAGAGCTGATTTGGCTGGCCAAGTCTTGTTGCCGTATGGTGTATGACCCCAAAGGGGATGCGGTAGGGTTGCGGTATGTGCAACTCGGAGAACGGTACACTGCGGATATCGATGATTTCGAGCTGTTTGAAACCATTGCCAACAACCCATATTTGCCTGACCACTACAAAGAGCTCATGGTGCTCCGTCCCGGCGTCCAGGGAGGAAGCGAGATTGTCGGCGACGTTCACCAGGGACGGACCCATATTTTTGAATATCTGCGAACCAACTCGTACATTCCCTGGGGGCATTATGCAGCCAACTTCGCCCCTGCCTCGATCCGGTATACGATCACCGACCTCTCCGAGGAGGATATGGACGGGCTCAGGCATCTCTATTACCAGCGAATGTTCACCAGTCTGGCGGAGAAACTGGAACTTCCATCCCCCATTCGACGTCGGATTCTGCGTCTCGATGAGTTGGAGTCGCTCAGGTCTTCCATCGTTGAAAAAATGCGGGATCTAGGGGATTCGGTCGACCGGTTCGCCACTCTCTGGGGATGGAATTTTGGTTATGATTTTTCCGGATCAGGATACCGGCTCCACGCCTCGCACCAGATGATTCATCAACAGTATGCCATGGTGCCGCAATGGGTGGATTCCATCGATGGAGAGCGATTCCCGGCCTACTGCTGTGGAGATCTGGTGGCCGATGTGGTTGACCGCTACCGAAAAGAGTATCGGTCTGAATTTTTCGACGATTACCTTAAGGCGATAAACTGTAATACCAGAACCGATGGCGGGGCGGGGGAGAGCTCGCTAGTGGTCTGGCGGGATGAAAACGTGCTCCTTTTTGTGCCCAAGGCCCAGGTTTCCCAGTGGGAATTGAATTTGATGGTCATCGCAGACGGCGCATTCGGACCGGTCGGCAATATCATTGAAGCAGCTACGCCGGTCCGCCGTTCGCTCAATCGGGGTATCCTCAAGGCGCAGCAGGCGCTAGCCGGGCTCGGGGCGGCCATGGTCACCTCGATCGAATACAGTAAACGCATCGGAGTGGAGAACGGGCAGCGTTTGCTGTACAGTTTTCTGCCCAAACTCCCCTGGTCCATGGGGGGCTTCAGCGAGGCCCAGGGGCGCTATATCCTTGGTCATTACCCTGAAGATTTTGCCATTGCCTGCCGCGATCAGCTGAGGCGGTAATGTTTTTTTGAGGTGATGGTTTGGTGAAAAGTCAAAGAACGGAAAATCATCCATCGTGAAATCGGCACGTTACGGAAATAGAAAGGTCGTTCAGCTGTCTTTTTGCGAGCACGACAAATGTGGTAGGCAAGAAAAGAACTGATGAATCTTCCGTAACATGCTACAAGTTGCGGATTGCTTTTGATTAAGGAAGGAGGATTGGCGACGTTAAAGGCCGCTTTCTCCTCAAGATGCAGAAACGGAACATAAGACCATGAAAAAAGGATATTTTGGACAGTGGGGTGGAGCCTTCATCCCAGAGGTGTTGCACGCGACCTTTGACGATCTGAACCGGGCTTATGAAGCCGCTCGCGCCGATGCCTCCTTTTGGCAGGAATATGTCGATCTTATGAGCAATTATTCCTGTCGTCCCACTCCGCTGACTTTTGCGGAAAACTTGACCCGTCATCTGGGCGGGGCCAAGATCTATATCAAGCGGGAAGACCTCAACCACACCGGAGCCCATAAGGCCAACAATGTCATGGGCCAGGGGCTTCTGGTTCGGCGAATGGGCAAGAAGCGGGTCATTGCCGAGACCGGCGCTGGCCAGCACGGTGTGGCCACCGCCACCATGGCCGCCCGATTCGGCTTTGCCTGCACCATCTATATGGGCGAAGAAGACGTGGCCCGGCAACGGCCCAACGTGTTCTGGATGGAAAAGCTCGGCGCTACTGTGGTACCTGTGACCGACGGTTCACGAACGCTGAAGGATGCGATGAACGAGGCCTTCCGCGACTGGGTCGCCTCCATGGACGATACCCATTACGTGATCGGCACCGTCTGCGGGCCCCATCCCTTTCCGGAAATGGTTGCCTGGTTTCAGTCCATCATCGGGATCGAGGCCAAGAAACAGATTCTTGCCCAGCATGGCCGCATGCCTGATCGGGTCTATGCCTGCGTTGGTGGCGGATCCAATGCCATGGGCATATTTCAGGGGTTTCTCGATCAGAGCGGGGTGGAACTGATCGGGGTCGAAGCCGGCGGCAAGGGGATTGCCAGCGGACAGCACGCCTCCCGCATGGTGGAAGGCTGCGGTGCCACCCCCGGCGTGGCCCAGGGCTACAAGACCAGATTTCTCCAAACGGACGAAGGGCAGATGCTCGATACCCACTCCATTGCCGCGGGGCTCGATTACGTGGGCGTGTCTCCCATCCTCGCCGATCTCGGGGAGAAAGGACGGGTGCGCTTTGAAGCCGCCACCGATGCAGAGGTGATCGAGGCGTTGAACCTGACCATGCGCACCGAAGGGATTATTCCGGCGATGGAGTCCTCCCACGCCTTTGTCCAGGCCATCAAGGAGGCGCCGACCATGGACAAGGATCAGGCCATCATCATCAATATGTCCGGCCGAGGCGACAAGGATATCTTTACCATTGCCCACGCCTTTGACGATCCTTCATGGAAGGCGTTCATCGTCAAACGGGCAGATGAGTACAGATAACAACACCTGCGGATGCGAGCTGCAGTATAAGGATGATGCACATGGACTTGGCAACTGAACTGAGATCACGTTTACAGAAAAAACCTATTTTACTCATGACCCACCTGGTGATCGGCTATCCGTCGCTGGCGGTCAACCGGGAGGTGATCGCCCAGATGGCGGCCAACGGAGTGGACTGCATCGAGCTGCAGATCCCCTTTTCCGAACCCACCGCCGACGGCCCGGTGATTTTGAAGGCCAATCAGCAGAGTCTCGACTCCGGTACCAGCGTTGAGCAGTGTTTTCGCTTCGGCCAGGAGATGGCCGCCGAGTTTCCCTCGGTTCGTTTTCTCTTCATGACCTATTACAATCCGGTGTTCAAATACGGGGAAGAGGCCTTCCTGCGGCGGGTCAAGGAGATCGGCTTTTGCGGGACCATTATCGCCGATCTACCGCCGGAAGAGGGCGCCACCTATCTCGCCACTAGCGAAACCCTGGGGTTGGCGCCGATCCAATTTTTCACCCCGACCTCGACCGACGCACGGATGCGGGAGGTCGCGGCACTGGCCAAGGGCTTCATCTACTGTGTCGCCAGGCGCGGGGTGACCGGCAGGCAAACCACCTTTGATGACAGCCTCGGTTCCTATCTTGCGCGCTGCCGCCAGGCAACCGATCTGCCCCTGGCCGTCGGTTTCGGTATCAGCAATCGGGAGGATGTGCTCATGCTCCAGAAAAAGGCTGATATGGCGGTCATCGGCACGGCCACAATCAAGTTGGTCGATGCCCAGGGACCAGCGGCTGTCGGGCCCTTTATCGCCAGCCTCCTCGGGTAACGCACCTTGGGGGAGTTTTTCCACTGCGGTACGTGTATTGGCCTCAAGAGTTTCTTGGGGCCTTTTTTTATGCAAAAATTTGAAGAAAACTGCGCAGACCGTCACCCCTCGCCAGGGGCCGGTCGGCTGCGGGTTACGGAGGGTGCATGACCACCGAAGAAAAAAATACACTGTTGGGAACCAGCCAGGTGGTTTGGGCCCTGGCTGATCTCTATCCGGCTCCGCAGTCGGAATCCTTTCGCCAGGACATGTTTCGCTGTCGGGAGCTTGCGGAGAACCTGGCTGCGGAAATGAGGGGTCGGGTCTCGGCCCTTGATGCGGGGGAGCTGTGCCAGCTGGTGCAACGGCTTGAAGAGATCGATACCCTGCTTGGTCGCCTGGGAACCTTTGCCTTTCTCAACTTCATCACCCGGACCGCTGACGCCGCCGCCTCGGCCCTGCTGCAGCAGATTGAGGAACTGGAATCGGCAGTGGGCAAGCTTACCCTGTTTTTCCGCCTGGAGTGGAATACCCTGGCCCGGGAAAAGGCAGAGCAGCTGATGGCGCAGGAGGAGCTCTCCGCTTATCGCCACTATCTGGCAAGCATGCGCCGCTTTGCCCCGCACCAGCTCAGCGCCAAGGAAGAGGAACTGCTCCAGGATCTGCGTCCGGTGGGAAGGAGCGCCTGGAACCTGCTCTTTGAAAAGGTACTTGGGCAACTGCGTTTCGGCGCCCGTGGGCGAACCGAGGAGGAGGTCTTGAGCGAGCTCTACAGCCCGGATCGCGCGGTTCGGGAGAACGCGGCCAACGAACTCACCGCAGGATTGCAGGGGCATCTCCATATTCTCACCCATATCTTCAACACCCTGGCTGCGGAAAAGATGATCGACGATCGCCTGCGCCGCTATTCCGCCTGGGACAGCGCCATGCATCTCGCCAACGAGCTGGAGGCATGCACAGTCGATACCCTGGTCGCCGAGGTCACCGGTCGCTACGACATCGTTCACCGCTACTACCGGGTGAAGAAATCACTGCTCGGCGTCGACAGCCTTTCTGACTATGACCGCTATGCGCCTGTCCCCGGGGGGCAGGAAGCGGATATCGGCTGGCAGGAGTGTCAACGGATCGTTTTGGACGCCTTTGGCGAATTTTCGCCGGAAATGGCAAGCATTGCAGGCCAGTTTTTCAGCAAGGGCTGGATCCATGCACCGATTCAAGCCGGCAAACGCGGCGGCGCCTTTGCCCATCCCTGCGTGCCCGAGGTGCATCCCTACATCATGGTCAACTATACCGGGAACATGCGTGATGTCTCCACTGTGGCCCATGAGTTGGGGCACGGCGTGCACCAGGTGCTGGCGGCACAGCAAGGCTACTACAACAGCGATACGCCCCTGGTCCTGGCCGAGACGGCCTCGGTTTTTGCTGAGCTGCTGGTGTTCAAGGCACAGCTTGCCCTGATTGGTGATCAAAAGGCACGGCGCGCCTTTGTCTGCCAGAAGCTGGAGTCCATCTTCGCCACCGTTTTCCGCCAGGTGGCGATGAACCGCTTCGAGCACGGACTGCATAGCGGGCGGCGCGAGGAAGGGGAGCTCTCCGCCGAGCGCATCTCGGCGCTGTGGATGGCTACCCAGCGGCCGATGTTCGGTGACACGGTGACCCTGCGGGAGGATTACGGTATCTGGTGGGCTTATATTTCCCACTTTCTGGCCACCCCGGGCTATGTGTATTCCTATGCCTTTGGCGAGTTGCTGGTGCTGGCGCTCTATGCCCGCTATCTGGAGGAGGGAGAGGCTTTTGTCGCCAAATATCTGCAGCTGCTCAGCACCGGCGGCAACGGTTCACCGGAGGAACTGGTCCGTCCCTTTGGCATCGAGCTCGGTGATCCCGCTTTTTGGCGTGGCGGTCTGGGCATCATCGAAATGATGCTTGCCGAGATCGAATAACACCCCTGGTCAACTGGATGGTTCCCCTGTATTGATCGTGCTCTTCGCGCTCTGCTGCACGATCAGCATGGCCGGTAAAATGATCAGAATGCCGGTGAGGGTGGAAGACGGCGGCAGACGGCGGTGGAGGCACCATTCAAGCACCACCAGCAGCGGCGGATAGAGGTAGGAGTAGGCCATCACCCGGGTTGGGCCCAAGTGCAGGGTGGCCCACTGGGAGATAAAGAAGGTGATGACGGTGGTGAACATGGCCAGGTAACCGATGCCCAGCCAGGTCATCGAGGGGATCTGGCTCCAGTGGATGGAGGGGAAGCGGGGCAGGGCAAAGAAAAACAGCCAGGTCGTGCCGGTGACCATGATCCACAGGGTCATCACCGCCATGGGTTCTCCCCGGTGGAACAGCTTGACCAGGGGCATATACAGGGCCATCATCAGGCAGCCGGCAAAAAAGATCAGGTCGCCGTGGTTGAGCTGGAGACGGAGCAGTTGCTGCAGGTTGCCCTCGAAGATCACCCACAGGGCCCCGACCATGGCAAGGACCAGGGCGAGCAGGCGATGCGCGCCCAGCCGCTCCTTCACCAGAAACCAGCTGAACAGGCCCGAAATGCCGGGAACGGTGGTGAAGATGACGCCGGTGTTCATCGGCTGGGTGATCCGCAGGGAGAGAAACATCAACCAAAAGAACCCCACCAGGGCACCGCTGATGAGGCTGTAACGGCCAAGCGCCCTCCACCCCGGAAAGGACAGGCCAAAGGCGTAGTGGACATAGGGGGCAAAGAGGATCGTCGCCAGGATAAAGCGGAGCAGGGTGAGGACCACCGGATCCAGGGTGGGCGTGATCGCCTTGCCCACGGTAAAGGAGGTGGACACGAGAAAGGCGGAAAAGAGCATGGCGCCATGCACCAGCGGCAGGGCAGGGGCGCTGCCGGCTCCAAGATCGCGGATCATTGCAGCAGCTGCAGCAGGGCGGTGTGCAGTCGCCCATTGGTGGCCAGGGTTTGCGGCACAAAGGGCGAATAGGAGGAACCGCCGAAATCGCTCAATCTGCCGCCTGCCTCTTCCACCAGCAGCCAACCGGCTGCGGTGTCCCATGGCTGGAGATTGATCTCGTAGAATCCGTCAAGTCGGCCGCAGGCGACATAGGCCAGGTCAAGGGCGGCAGCACCGGCACGGCGGATATCGCGCACTGCCGGCAATACCTGCCCAAGTTGGCGCAGAACCATGGGCAGAGTCTGATCGATATCGTAGGGAAACCCGGTCGCCACCAGGGCCCTGATCAGCTCGTCCGTTTGGGTAACATGCACCTGTTGCCTGTCGAGCCAGGCGCCGCCGCTACGGCTTGCACAGTAGAGCTCGTCGAGCATGGGATGATACACCGCACCGACCCTGGGACTTCCCTGTTCCAGCAGGGCAATGGAGACCGCGAAGTGAGGCACGCCGTGGGCAAAGTTGGTGGTGCCATCCAGGGGATCCACCACCCAGTAGCGCTCCTCGGTGCGTACAGCCATTGATTGGGCCGATTCTTCGGCCATGACCGGAATGTCCGGTGTCGCTTGGGCCAAATGTTCAAGGATGAGTGCCTCGGCAGCCAGGTCGGTCTCGGTGACCAGATTGATCACCCCTTTCATGCGGATGTCATGGGGTTGATGGAAACGATCCCTGATGAGGTGGCCGGCACTCATTGCCGCTCCACAGGCGATTTCAAGTAGGTATCTGCAATCGGGTGTCGGGCATTGGCTGAGGGCCTGTTCGGTTCTGTGCATGATGGGTGGTCTGTACCGCAAAGTTAGGGTTCAGGAGTGTCGTTCCAGATCTGCAGCGCCCGTTTGTACACCTGGGAGCGAGGCAGGTCAAGATCTCGGGCTATTTTTGCGACGGCCTCTTTGAGGGTGGTTTTGAGCTCGTCGCGGTACCAGAGGAGGAGCTCTTCGAGATTCTCCGGTTTGGGGACCCGTAGCTCCGCGCCTTGAACGATCAGGACCAGCTCTCCCTTGACGCCCGATGCGACCCGATCGTGCAGGCCGAGCAGGGTATCCTCTATGCACTCTTCGTGGATTTTGGTGAGCTCGCGAAAGAGCAGGGCGTGGCGGTTGCCCAGTTGGCTGGCCATGTCCTCAACAGAGGCGGCGATCCGGTGCGGGGCCTCGTAAAAGACAAGGGGGCAGGGAAGGGCGGCAAGCTGCCGTAACCACTGCCTGCGTTCATTTTTATTGGCCGGCGGGAATCCTCCGAAATAAAAAGAGGTCTGTTCCAGCCCGGCAATGGAAAGGGCTGCGGCCAGTGCCGATGGGCCTGCAACGGCAACAGTCTCGATGCCGGCTTCCCGTGCCTTGCGCACCAAAACCGCTCCGGGATCGGAAATACCGGGGGTCCCGGCATCGGAAACCAGGGCAATGTCTTTGCCGCTGAGGAGTTGCTCGATAAGCCGCTCTGATTTGCTCTGTTCCTTTTCCCGGAAATAACTGAACAGGGGGGTGCCGATCTCGAGATGGCGGCAGAGCTTTTTGGTGTGGCGTGTATCTTCGCAGGCGATACAATCAACCGTGCGCAGTGTTTCAATGGCCCTGATGCTGATATCCCCAAGGTTACCGATGGGGGTGGCGACCACATATAATCGGCCGGGTAGTGAAGATGGTTCATTCATTGTGGGGCGCGTACTCGCTGTGGTTTTTTCAGGGGATGGTGAAACATGATATCATCGTTGGTCATGTTCCAGTGAAATCATCTCTGGCCAATTACGGTGCGTTATGCGGTTCTTAAAAATGGTTACGTTATAGAGACCGGGCGCAAAGGGACATGGAGTCCATTTGGGGGATAAGGCGGCACAAAGGCGTATCGCCAACGGTTGCACTACCCCGGCCCGGTTACACTGTCTGGAGTAAGCTACCTCGGTTCCAGCAAACACGGAATGAAAAAGTTGTATGAACCTGAGTAAAATAGAGAGCGATCGCGATAGCACCGTCCTGTACCGGGAGGCCTTTTTACAGGCGGGTATTCCGGTGGTGATTCTTGATATCACCGAGGCGGTGAAGAAATGCACGGCAATTGAGCAGGCTGATCTCGAGAGCATCGATCGCTACCTGGAGTTGGAACTGACCTTAAAAAATGAACTGTATTCCAGCGTTCAACTGTATTCGGTCAATCAGGCAGCGCTTGAACTCCTGGGGATTAAGTCCGCTCCCGTACAAAGCGGTCTGAGTACACAGATCTTTCAAAGTGTGTATGAAAGAATTCTTCAGTTGCTCCCAAACTATCTGCTTAAACGCAAACGGCATTTTATCAGCCGATGCGATGCATTTACGAGCCAGCATGAGAAGGCGTACTTTTCCATTTATGGAGATTTTATTTATTCGCAGAAAAAGGTGTTCTTGTACGCTCATGTCATTGATATCACAAAGCAGAAAAAATTTGAAAATATTGCAACAAGTTTCATTGAGAAATATTACCTGCTGCTCAAATCAATAGATGATGCTATCCTGCTGGTTGATGTCAATACAGGGATGGTGGTAGAAGCCAATGATGCTGCTATCAGGTTACTCTGTCTGCATTACTCAGTATCCTCATATAACCATGCACGGTTTTTTTCGCAAAGTGAACGTGAAAAATACTTATGTTATTTTAAAAATCGAATTAAGAAGAATTCAACTGATGAGGATATTTTAGAGACTAATATTTTTGTCGAAGGGAAACATATCCCGGTCACTATCCGAATTAACAGTTCCGTTGTTGAGAATAATGTCGTTGCTCAAGTGGTTTTTACCGATATGAGCAATAAGTTCAAGATGGAGGAAGGGCGCAAATTATTGGCAACGGCTGTTGACCAGGCAGCGGAATCGGTCATCATTACCGATGTGAACGGCAATATTGAATATGTCAATCCTGCCTTTGAAGAGATCAGCGGCTACAGCTTTGCCGAGGTTCTTGGTAAAAATCCCAATATCCTCAAAAGTGGAGACACGCCTTCCTACCACTACAAGTTGATGTGGGAAGATATCAGTCAGGGCAAAGTTTGGCGGGGAACCTTTACCAACAAAAAGAAAAATGGGGCAGTGTACTGTGAGGAAGCCACGGTCACCCCGGTCAAGGATCACAACGGGAGGATCATCAACTATGTTGCCGTCAAGCGGGATATTACCAAGCATCTGATATTGGAAAAGCAGATACGCCAGTCGCAAAAGATGCAAGCCATCGGCATGTTGGCCGGCGGTATCGCCCATGACTTTAACAATATTCTGACGGCAATTCTCGGCTATGCAGAGTTATGCCAACTCCAGTGTGAAAAAGAGACTGTCCTTCACAAGAATATTGAGGAGATCGTGCGTGCGGCAGACAGAGCAGGGCAGTTGGTCGATCAGATACTGAAATTCAGTCGCAGGGGCTCCAAAGAACTGACCAGCTTGAAGCTCAGTACCATCGTCAAGGAGGCGACGAAACTGCTGCGGGCGAGTTTTCCTGCCCATATCGATCTAAATCTTGAGATCTCCGAGGAAATATACGTCAAGGCCGATCCAA
>NZ_OY762276.1:2297500-2305000 GCF_963665445.1 uncultured Desulfobulbus sp.
GCCGACTAACCCTGAGCAGATTAACTTGACTTCAGGAAACCTTAGACTTTCGGCGTGAAGGTTTTTCACCTTCATTATCGCTACTCGTGTCAACATAAGCTCTTGTGATACCTCCAGCACACCTCGCGATGCACCTTCTCAGGCCTACACAATGTTCTCCTACCATCGATTGCTCGATCCGTAGCTTCGGTACTATGCTTGAGCCCCGTTACATTTTAGGCGCAAATTCACTAGACCAGTGAGCTATTACGCTTTCTTTAAAGGATTGCTGCTTCTAAGCCAACCTCCTGGTTGTCTCAGCAATTTCACCTCCTTTTCCACTTAGCATAGTTTAGGGACCTTAGCTGACGGTCTGGGTTCTTTCCCTCTCGACCACGGAACTTATCTCCCGCAGTCTGACTCCCGCGATTGAACTTGGCGGCATTCGGAGTTTGTTAAGGGTTGGTAAGCCGGTGGGCCCCCTAGCCTAGACAGTGCTCTACCTCCGCCAGTCGATTCGCAAGGCTATACCTAAATATATTTCGGAGAAAACCAGCTATCACCGAGTTTGATTAGCCTTTCACTCCTATCCACACCTCATCCAAGCAGTTTTCAACCTACAATGGTTCGGGCCTCCATTTCGTGTTACCGAAACTTCACCCTGGACATGGATAGATCACCCGGCTTCGGGTCTACCCCATGCAACTTGACGCCCAGTTAAGACTCGCTTTCGCTACGGCTCCACCTAACGGCTTAACCTTGCTGCATAGGGTAACTCGTTGACTCATTATGCAAAAGGCACGCTGTCACATCACATGGATGCTCCAACTGCTTGTAAGCTGACGGTTTCAGTTTCTATTTCACTCCCCTCCCGGGGTTCTTTTCACCTTTCCCTCACGGTACTGGTTCACTATCGGTCACTAGGGAGTATTTAGCCTTGGAAGATGGTCCTCCCGGATTCCCACAAGGTTTCACGTGTCTCGTGGTACTCGGGGACACCCTAGGGTGGGTCAAGATTTCGCGTACTGGATTATCACCATCTCTGATCGGCCTTTCCATACCGTTCCGCTATCTCTCACCAATCCCATGTCGGGGCCCCACAACCCCTACAAGTAAACTTGTAGGTTTGGGCTATTCCGCGTTCGCTCGCCACTACTTGCGGAATCTCAATTGATTTCTTTTCCTGAGGGTACTGAGATGTTTCACTTCCCCTCGTTCGCCTTCAGTACCTATGTATTGAGTACTGAATGACAGAGTTTGAACTCTGCCGGGTTGCCCCATTCGGAAATCTCCGGGTCAAAGCCTGTTAACAGCTCACCGAAGCTTATCGCAGTTTTCCACGTCCTTCATCGCCTCCTAGTGCCAAGGCATCCGCCATCAGCCCTTAGTAGCTTAACCATAAGTCTTTTTTAAACTAAGTTTTGCTCTAAACGCTTGTTTGTAGTACTTCGATACTTTATCGTGCTTCCATCCGAAAATGGCGCTGCACAAGCATCGAATCTACGATTTAGATACCCTGCTATTCAATTGTCAAAGATCTATAAACTCTAAAAGTTTAAAAGAAGATGATGAATATCAGAAAATATTCACCACCTTGTCTTAACCTTTTAAGACTGGTGGAGGTGAACGGGATCGAACCGATGACCTCCTGCGTGCAAGGCAGGCGCTCTCCCAGCTGAGCTACACCCCCATACGATCCGATCAAAGCTCTGCTTGGTGGGCCTAGGTGGACTTGAACCACCGACCTCACGCTTATCAGGCGTGCGCTCTAACCAAGCTGAGCTATAGGCCCATGCCCTTGATCTCTCAAAACTGAACAGTAATAAAGCGGAGTTGATCCCATACAGGGTAATCCCTGTATCTTTCCTTATAAAGGAGGTGATCCAGCCCCAGGTTCCCCTAGGGCTACCTTGTTACGACTTCACCCCAGTTACCAGCCATACCTTGGCAGCCTGCCCCCTCGAAAGGTTAGCTCAACTGCTTCTGGTACAACCGACTCCCGTGGTGTGACGGGCGGTGTGTACAAGGCCCGGGAACGTATTCACCGCGGCATGCTGATCCGCGATTACTAGCGATTCCAACTTCATGGAGTCGAGTTGCAGACTCCAATCCGGACTGAGACCGAATTTATGGGATTGGCTCCATTTCGCAATGTCGCTGCCCTTTGTATCGGCCATTGTAGTACGTGTGTAGCCCTGGTCATAAAGGCCATGAGGACTTGACGTCATCCCCACCTTCCTCCGGTTTGACACCGGCAGTCCCTTTAGAGTGCTCAGCCGAACTGCTAGCAACTAAAGGCAAGGGTTGCGCTCGTTGCGGGACTTAACCCAACATCTCACGACACGAGCTGACGACAGCCATGCAGCACCTGTC
The DNA here is from genome assembly GCF_963665445.1 of uncultured Desulfobulbus sp. GTDB lineage: Bacteria > Desulfobacterota > Desulfobulbia > Desulfobulbales > Desulfobulbaceae > Desulfobulbus. The sequence continues at coordinate 2,299,853 of NZ_OY762276.1, forward strand.
TCCAGGCTCCTCCAAATGAAGGCACTCTCAAGTTTCCTCAAGATTCCCGGGATGTCAAGACCAGGTAAGGTTCTTCGCGTTGCATCGAATTAAACCACATACTCCACCGCTTGTGCGGGCCCCCGTCAATTCCTTTGAGTTTTAATCTTGCGACCGTACTCCCCAGGCGGTCAACTTAATGCGTTAGCTGCGACACAGAGGGGATCAACACCCCCTACATCTAGTTGACATCGTTTACGGCGTGGACTACCAGGGTATCTAATCCTGTTTGCTCCCCACGCTTTCGCGCCTCAGCGTCAGTACTCAGCCAGAAAGTCGCCTTCGCCACCGGTATTCCTCCCGATATCTACGAATTTCACCTCTACACCGGGAATTCCACTTTCCCCTCTGGTACTCAAGCCTGACAGTTTCAAATGCACTTCCACGGTTAAGCCGTGGGCTTTCACATCTGACTTACCAAGCCGCCTGCGCGCCCTTTACGCCCAGTGATTCCGAACAACGCTTGCACCCTCCGTATTACCGCGGCTGCTGGCACGGAGTTAGCCGGTGCTTCCTTTAGAGGTACCGTCAAACATAGCAGGTATTAACTACTATGCACTTCTTTCCTCTTGACAGAGCTTTACGACCCGAAGGCCTTCCTCACTCACGCGGCGTCGCTGCGTCAGGGTTGCCCCCATTGCGCAATATTCCTCACTGCTGCCTCCCGTAGGAGTCTGGCCCGTGTTCCAGTGCCAGTGTGGCGGATCATCCTCTCAGACCCGCTAACCATCGTCGCCTAGGTAGGCCATTACCCCACCTACTAGCTAATGGTACGCAGACCCCTCAACATGCAGTAGCTTATATCAGAGGCCACCTTTACTTACATACCTTGTAGAAAGTAAGACTATCCGGTATTAGTCAGCCTTTCGGCTGGTTATTCCAGACATGAAGACAGGTTATCTACGCGTTACTCACCCGTGCGCCACTTTACTCAGGACCGAAGTCCCTTTCGCGTTCGACTTGCATGTGTTAAGCACGCCGCCAGCGTTCGTTCTGAGCCAGGATCAAACTCTCCAGTTCTATATCCTAGCCAATCACAAATGATTGGACTTTATCCAAATCAAAAACCAAAATTACTTGGCCCGCTCTATTTACTGTTCAGTTTTCAAAGATCAAAAGCGCTGGCCATGCTTGCCAGCCGCGTCAATCAGTTTATCATGCTTTCGAATCGCTGTCAATCTTTTTTTTAATCTTTCCAGCCGATTCCGTCGCTCACAACTCAATGATGCGTTGCGGCGAGCCACTAATTAACCCTATTTCTGAGCATAGCGCAAGATCTTTTTCCCCCTGCGTTGCGTTTTTCACGCTGCTCGCCCTTCGTGTACCATAGAGATAGATAAGGGGCTCTATCGTCAACAGCCAACTAAAAATGCGCATCAGGATTTGCAAGATCCTGATTCTTCGTCATTCAACGCAGGCATTGCGACCAGTTACGAACGTCCCGCTTGTACAGGCAATCTGGGAAAGGGGCGGGCCCCTCTCTTTTCCAATTGCACCCCAGATTAAATCCGCAGTGCAACTGGTGATCTGAAAAATGTTTGCTCAATGATGATGGGTGCCAGAGCAATCATCTGTGCCTTGCGCATTGCGTATCAGGCTCAACTCGCGTCGCTCCATGGCCGCCAACGCATTTTTAACCGTCATATTGCCCCCCGATAATCTGGTGATTCCATCATCTGCGAGAATATCGAAGGCTGTTTCGGACAACCTTCCGGTAATGACAGCCTCACAACGATTCGACACCACAGATCTAGCTAACTCTTCTTCAGATCCAGGGGAAGGGGTATGTTCTATGGGATTGCACTCCATTGTGTCAACATTGACGATAAGAAGGTAGGGTGTCTTGGCAAAATCTTCATAAACGAGGCATTCAGGGGTCACACCTGATGCAGATACAGCTATATTCATAGGGCTCTCTCAATTAAGTAAGTCATCGATCGTTCAACTGAATAGTGAACTCTTAGGGCGGTACAAAACCTTCTGAGGAAGGCCAATGGTCATGTCGGCTGGCTTTATACCACAATATTCTCTGCCATTCGAGATGAATGCCCACTCCCCCGTATGGTTGCGATGATATATAGAATCAATGGTGTTAACGATGTCTTCGAGCCGAACAAGTGTCTGATCAGTCGGTGAAGAGAACGACGGGTGGGAGGCCGGTCAATTGATCGGTGGGCCATCTGCTGGAACCAGGTTTGAAGACTCCCCCTTCTCCGAAAGAGAGGGGAGGCCCAAAACGGTGAAAAGATTTTTGGAGAACAGAGGAAGATTGAGGTTTCCTCTATCGTACGATTAGCACCAAACCTCTATGTGGATCCTGTTTTCATCACAGGAGTATTTCAATACATTGACCAGCAACCCGTTGATAGAAAAAAAAGGGGCAAGGCTTGCATCTGAAAAAGTGCTAGTGACCGTGACAATTCGAGCCTGGTGCAGGACAAGGCAACCTCTTTGGTTTTTCTCGCCTGCACCAGGGCTATTTCCATTGCTCGGGGGGAAGTTTACAGACCGGCAAGATCAAAGCGATCAAGATTCATCACTTTGTTCCAAGCAGCAACGAAGTCGTGCATAAACTTCTCCTGACCATCTGCGCAGGCATACACCTCAGCCAACGCCCGCAACTGGGAATTGGAACCAAAAACGAGGTCGACTCGGGTCGCTTGCCACTTCACCTCTCCAGAGCCCCGGTCCCGTCCCTCGTACACTCCATGGTCGCCAACAGGGTGCCATGTGGTTTTCATGTCGAGAAGATTGACAAAAAAATCATTGGTCAGTGCCCCCGGATGATTGGTAAACATCCCGTAAGGCGTCTGGTTGTAATTGGCACCAAGCACACGCATGCCACCAATGAGGACCGTCATCTCGGGTGCAGTCAAGGTAAGTAACTGCGCACGATCGAGCAGCAGTTCTTCCGCAGTTACGCTGTATTGCGCCTTTTGAAAATTGCGAAATCCATCAGCAGCGGGTTCAAGGACGGCAAAACTTGTCACCTCGGTCTGCTCCTGCGTGGCATCGGTCCTGCCAGGAGTAAAGGGGACCTCCACGGCACCACCAGCCTTTTTGATAGCCTGCTCCACAGCGGCACAGCCACCGAGCACTATTAGATCGGCAATGGAAACCTTTTTGCCGCCTGTTTGCGCACCGTTGAAGGATTGCTGAATCTCTTGGTAGGTTTGCAGGACTTTTGCAAGCTCCTGGGGCTGATTGACCTGCCAGTCCTTTTGTGGGGTGAGGCGGATGCGTGCACCGTTGGCGCCTCCGCGTTTGTCGGATCCGCGAAAGGTGGCGGCAGATGCCCAGGCAGTTGTGACCAGTTGCGATACCGTCAGGTTCGATTCGAGAATTTTGGTCTTGAGCTCCTCTATATCCCCCTTATCAATGAGTTGGTAATCCGCTTTAGGAATCGGATCCTGCCAGATGAGTTCTTCTGCCGGAACCTCAGAGCCGAGATAGCGTGAACGCGGGCCCATGTCGCGGTGGGTCAGTTTGAACCAGGCACGGGCAAAGGCATCGGCAAATTCTTCCGGATTTTCGAGGTAGCGACGAGCTATCGGCTCGTAAATAGGATCAAATTTAAGAGAAAGATCGGCTGTGGTCATCATTGGACGCAGTTTCTTCGTGGGATCATGAGCATCGACAACCATGTCTTCCTCATCCACGTCTTTGGCAAGCCACTGATAGGCACCGGCAGGGCTTTTCACCAATTCCCACTCGTATTTGAAAAGAACCTTCAAATAGCCCATATCCCACTTGATCGGGTTGGGTTTCCAGGCACCTTCAATACCACTGCCGATAGTGTCCCCACCTTTTCCGATGCCATAACTGCTTTTCCAGCCCAACCCCATCTCTTCGATGGGTGCGGCTTCCGGTTCCGGTCCCACATGGGTCGCAGGCCCGGCACCATGACATTTACCGAAGGTGTGGCCGCCGGCAACCAAGGCGACGGTTTCCTCGTCGTTCATCGCCATTCGAGCGAAGGTCTCGCGGACGTCTTTTGCTGATTCAATTGGAACTGGAGATCCGTCTGGTCCTTCCGGATTAACGTAGATCAGTCCCATCTGCACAGCTGCGAGGGGATTATCCAGGTCACGTTCGCCACTGTAACGGCTATGCGGTTTATCACTGGTCGCCAGCCACTCCTGTTCAGCTCCCCAGTAAACATCCTCTTCCGGTTCCCAGATGTCTTCACGTCCACCGCCAAAACCAAAAGTCTTGACTCCCATGGATTCGAGGGCGCAGTTACCGGCCAAAATCATCAAGTCGGCCCAAGAGATGCTGCGTCCATACTTTTGCTTGATCGGCCAGAGTAACCGTCTTGCCTTGTCGAGATTGACATTATCCGGCCAACTGTTGAGCGGGGCAAAACGTTGCGAACCCGAACCTGCACCTCCCCGACCATCCCCCATACGATAGGTCCCGGCACTGTGCCAGGCCATGCGGATAAACAGCGGTCCATAATGACCATAATCCGCAGGCCACCAGTCCTGGGAATCAGTCATGAGGGCATAGAGATCTTTTTTTAGAGCTGAAAGGTCGAGCCTTTTGAATTCGTCTGCGTAGTCAAACTGTTTTCCCATCGGGTTGCTCAGCGTAGAATGCTGATGCAGAATCTTCAGATTGAGCTGATTGGGCCACCAATCGCGATTAGTGGTCCCTTTTCCTGCGTTGGAGATGTGCGTCTTTCCTGTTACAGGACATTTCCCGCTTTCAGTCATGATCGTTCCTCCTACCTGTGGTTGCGCTGCGAGTTGAGAAATACCATTTGCTCTGCCCGTTGCAGAGATATCTACCAAGTGCAGGCGAACTGTTTTCGGGTACGGCACACAGCGGTGAAAAAATGGCTGTTCGCGAGCGCCACTTCCTTCAGGCCGTTATATGCTCAACCATGCCTGTATAATTTCGACGAACATGTTTACGGCAAAGGCTACAATGAACATTGACCAACAAGAATGCATCAAATGCTCAAGATTCAATCTGCCTATCCCCCCAAAAAAGACGAAGGGTTAATTACTGACGTTCCTGGTCAACTCTGGGATCTCTGCGTCAACCGAGGTGGGTAGATCAACATATCAGTCTTAACTCTGGGACCAAATGAATAATAATTCTCTT